>NZ_JBMFSR010000001.1:0-162521 GCF_049967455.1 Caldisericum sp.
CTTATCGAAAAATATGGGCTTGTTACAGAACTTGTTGGCCTGAAGCCACATATGAGGCTTATCATTTATCCAAGGAGAAAATAATGTTCATCACTTTTGAAGGAATAGATGGCTCAGGAAAATCGACACAAGCAAAACTTTTGAAAAATAATTTAGAGAAACTCGGTTTTGAAGTAATCCTTACAAAAGAACCAGGAGGAACTGAGTTTGGTAATTACATAAGAAATATTATATTAAGTATAGAAATGGACCCTGTTTCAGAATTCTTGCTTTTTGCATCCGATAGAAAAACTCATGTTAGAGAAATTGTTAAGCCTAATTTATCGAAAGGCTTTATCGTAATTTCAGACAGATTTCATGACAGTTCCGTTGCATACCAAGGCTATGGAAGAGGCGTTTCAATCGATTTCATTCATTACGTCCACAACTTTATACTTGAAGGAATTATCCCGAATCTTACAATTATTATTGATATTAATGAGAGATTGAGTTTCGAAAGAATTAAAGACGCAGATAGAATAGAAAAGTTAGGAATTCATTTTCTTAGAAATGTAAGAAACGGATATCTACAAATTGCCAGACTTGAAGAGAGATTTTTTATAGTTGATGGAAGTAAACCCGTTAAAGAATTGGAAGAGATTATTCTTAATAAGGTATTGGAGAAACTAAAATGAAAAAAATATTAATTCTTATACTTTTGCTTTTTGTTTTTATAATTGGCTTTGTCCTGTTTAAAATGCTATCAAAAGAAAGCGGAAGTATTTCGGTAAATTCTTATCCTCAAAAGGCTTCAGTCTATATTAACGGAGAGTTAAAAGGAGAGACACCTCTTGTAATAAATTCACTTCCCTTTGGTACTTATGAAGTTCTGATAAAACTTGAAGGATACAAAGAATATAAGGAAGAAGTAGTGCTTTCGAGTACAAATCCTAATGCTCTTGTAAACACAATTTTAGAACATGCCGTTTTCACAGTAAGCGTTGACTCTGATCCAACAAATTCTCCTGTTTATGTTGATGGTGTTTTAAAAGGTAAAACTCCTATGTTAATCTCTGATTTAATTGCAAATCAAAATCATATAATCGAAGTAAAACACGAAAATTACAAGAATTGGAAACAAATAATCACTGGAAACTCGAATGAATCAATAAACTTATTTGCAAAACTCGAACCTATTACAACTGAAATTATTGTAAATTCTATTCCTGATAAAGCAACAGTATTCCTTAACAATGCTGAAGTTGGTAAAACACCACTTGATCTAAAAGATTTACCTGAAGGAAAATATATTTTAAGAGTAAGCCTTCCTCAATATGAACCCTATATAGAAGAAGTGGAAATTAAGAAGGGAATCACTTTAAAGCGTGATATTGCCCTTACAAAGGCAAAGTACTATATTGCAATTTCAAGTAATCCGTCTGGTGCAAAAGTATTTGTCGATGGAGTTGATATGGGTATCACTCCTTTTGAACAAACTTCTATCACGGAAGGAAAACATAAAATTCGTATAGAATTAGATGGTTATCTTCCATATGAGACAGAAGTTTCAGTGATAGAAAATCAACCAACTGTCATTTCAATTAATCTTTTAAAATTACCTTAAAACTCCTATAATATATTAGGTCGTGCTAAAGCGGGGAGATAGCGGTGCCCTGTAACCCTGAACCCGCTAAACAGGGGCTGACAATCTGCAGGAAGGCATTTTGTTGTAAGCCAAGGCTGATTGAAAGGGCGATGAAGGCAGGACCTCAAGCAACATTGACTCTTAAACCCCGTGAGTTCCGGAAGGACGCAGCGGTAAGAGAGTCTAATGTTTGGCTTGAGAAAATCTTGCTGGAGTCTCGTAAATCAGTACAGCTTGTAACAAAATGTCAACCGCAGACGCACGGCCTTAGTCTTAATTAAGGAGGCCATCATTATGGCAAGAGTAACAGTCTTTTTACATGGTGATTTGCAAGAAAAGTTTGGCGTAGAAAGACTGCATTTAAAAGTTGACAATGTTAAAGAATTAATAAATGAACTCAAGGATAAATTTCCAAAACTTGAGGAAGATGTTAAATTTGGAAGACTGATAATACTCATAAACGGAAGAAATATCGAAACTCTTCTAAATGAAAACACAAAATTCGAAGATTTTGACTTGGTTAGTTTAACCTTAAAAGATGGCGGCATGATTGATTTCTTTCCACCTGACGGTGGCGGGTAAAAACGGGAGTAAAACATGATTGACCTTAAAAATCTTAGGCAAGAGTTAATTGAGAGTGGGTTAACTACTCAGGAAGCAGAAGAAAAACTTAAGCAATTTGGAAAAAATGAATTGCCCGAAGGCAGAAAAGAAACTTTACTTCAAAAATTTATAAATCAATTTAAAAACTTCCTTATCATAATTTTAATTTTTGCAAGCATTATTTCTGCTTTCTTTGGAGAATTTGTTGATTCAATTGTTATTCTTGCAATTGTCATTCTAAATGCAATACTTGGTGTCATTCAGGAACAAAGAGCCGAAAATGCGCTTGAGAAAGTCAAGAAACTAACAAGTCCTACAAGTACTGTTCTAAGAGATGGAAAAATTACAAAAATACCTTCAAATGAAATCGTTCCTTCTGATATTTTACTTTTAGAAGCTGGCGATAAAGTGCAAGCAGATGGAATCGTAGTAAAAGAGGTTAGCCTTTTTGTTGATGAATCAATGCTAACAGGTGAGTCAGTTCCTGTAAAAAAGAATTCCTGTTTAGGTGAAATAACGGAAGATTGCAAGGTTTATATGGGTACAACAGTTGTTAAAGGAAAGGCAAGAGTTTTAGTTACAGAAACAGGAATAAATACGCAACTTGGGAAAATCGCAACCAAAATAAGCGAAACCAAGAAAGAGAAGACACCTCTTGAAGTACAACTCGATAATATTGGAAAATTGCTAGGAATTCTTTTCCTTATTGTAAGCGCAATCATCTTTATGTTAGGTTGGCTAAGAGGTGGAAAAATTTTAGATATGCTTCTCACAAGCGTGTCCCTTGCTGTTGCAGCAATTCCCGAAGGACTTCCAGCAGTGGTAACAATAGTTCTTGCTATTGGTGTATTTGAGATGGCAAAAAGAAATGCAGTAATAAGAAATCTTCCCGCTGTTGAGACGTTGGGAGCAGTTACGTATATTTGCACCGATAAAACAGGAACGCTAACTCAAAACAAAATGAAAATTGTAGCAGTTTTTGAAGACGGAAAAATCAACTCTGAGTTAAATATTAGTGAAAGACTTAAAAGGGCAATGATTTTGTGTAATGATGCCGAAAAGGATAGGGGAGATCCAACAGAAATTGCCCTCATAGATTTTATTGACGACAAAGAAATCCGAGAAGTAAGGTCAAAATTCGAAAGGATTTCGGAAATTCCATTTACCTCTGAGAGCAAAAGAATGACTACTATACATAAATTTGGAAACGAATATCTTGTTGTTTCAAAAGGTGCTTCTGAGGTCATTTTAGAACTTTCGAAATTTGCAAAAATAGATTCTAAAATTGTAGAACTTTCGATTGAGAAGAAACAAGAGCTTCTAAAAATAGTTGAAGAAAATGCTGCCAAAGGTCTCAGAATCCTTGCATTTGCAGATAAAATAATTCCAAACCTACATGAAGCAACTGAAGAGAACCTTGTTTTTCTTGGCTTTGTAATGATGAAAGACCCGTTAAGAATGGAAGTAAAAGATGCAATAGATAAATGCAGGAGCGCTGGTATAAGACCGGTAATGATAACTGGTGATCATCCAATAACTGCATATGCAATTGCAAAAGAACTAGACTTTCCAGAAGGAGAAGTTTTGACAAGTTCCGATCTTGAAAATATTTCAGATGATGAGTTAACAAAAATTGTTGAAAACGTAAGTATTTTTGCAAGAATAAATCCACTCGATAAGTTGAGAATAGTTGAGGCCCTTCAAAAAAAGAACGAAGTAGTTGCAATGACAGGAGATGGAGTCAATGATGCCCCGGCGCTGAAAAAAGCAGACATTGGGGTTTCAATGGGACTAACAGGAACTGAAGTTGCAAAAGAGGCATCTGATATGGTTCTTCTTGACGACAATTTCGCAACGCTTGTTTCTGCTGTATTCCAAGGACGTACAATATTTGAAAATATAAGAAAGTTTATTGTATATTTGCTTTCCTGCAATATTGCCGAAGTTATGATTATGTTTTTTGCGCTTCTTTTAGGATACCCACCACCACTACTTCCATTACATCTTCTCTGGCTAAACCTTGTAACTGATAGTTTTCCTGCTCTTGCATTAGGAATGGAAAAAGGAGAAGAAGACTTGATGAAAAAACCTCCTCGTGGGAAAAAAGAACCCATTCTTACACGTTATCACTATGGAATCATAATCACTCAGAGTATTGCAATTACATTGTCAACTCTTCTAGGTTTTATACTTAGCTACAAAAGAACCGGAAACCTTGATGAAGCAAGAACAATAGCATATATGGTCCTTGTTATTTCAGAACTTTTGAGAGCGTATTCAGGTCGTTCTTTCGAAGGGTATCTCTTTAAAATTGGCGTATTCTCAAATATGTTTATGAACTTTTCGTTTGTATTCGGAATTATACTATTGTTAGCAACAATTTATGTACCACAGTTAAGATTTATTTTTAAAAATACGCTTCCCACAGTCTTAGAGAGTTTAGACATACTCCTTCTCGCTTTTATTCCATTTGTAATATCTGAAGTTTCTAAGATAATAAGGAAAGATGAATATGGTAGATAGGAGGTAGGTATGGAAAGAATTATTAAAGCACCGAGAGGAACAACATTAACATGTAAGAGTTGGCAAACAGAAGCACCGTTGCGTATGCTTATGAACAATCTTGATCCAGATGTTGCAAAGGATCCGGCAAATCTTATCGTGTATGGTGGCACAGGTAAGGCAGCAAGAAATTGGGAGTGCTTCGATGCCATTATTGAGACCCTCAAAGAATTAGAAAATGATGAAACACTACTTGTTCAATCTGGAAAACCTGTTGCTGTATTCAAAACAAATGAATGGGCGCCAAGAGTATTGATTTCAAATGCAATGCTTGTGCCAAAATGGGCAACCTGGGAGTATTTCAGAGAACTTGAAGAACGTGGTCTAACAATGTATGGACAGATGACTGCTGGAAGTTGGATTTACATAGGAACTCAGGGAATCCTTCAAGGAACTTATGAGACATTTTATGCAGTTGCAAAAAAATATTTTGGAAATACCTTAAGAGGCAAAATTGTTGTAACCGCAGGATTAGGGGAAATGGGAGGAGCTCAACCACTTGCAGTCACACTTAATGATGGAATAATTATTGCAGTTGAAGTTGATAAGAAAATGATCGATAGACGATTAAAGACCGGTTACCTAGATACCTGGACTGAAAGTTATGAGGAAGCAATTAAAATTGCTTTAGAACACAAGGAAAAAAACGAGCCAATTTCAATAGCTTTACTCGGCAATATTGTTGATGTCTTACCGCGGATGCTAAAGGAGGGATTCATTCCAGATATTTTAACTGATCAAACCGCAGCACACGATCCACTGAATGGTTATGTTCCAAAGGGATTAACTGTTGAAGAAGCAAGTACTATGCGGAAAGAAAAACCAAGCGAATATCTTGAAAGAGTTTATGATTCAATGGTTGAACATGTAAGCACGATGGTTGAAATGCAAAGACATGGCTCAAAGGTGTTTGAATATGGAAATAATTTAAGAAGAAATGCTTTTGACCATGGAGCAAAAGATGCCTTTGAAATTGTTGGTTATGTTCCTGAATATATAAGACCATTGTTTTCTGAAGGAAAAGGACCTTTTAGGTGGGTTGCTCTTTCCGGAGATCCTGAAGATATATATCTAACAGATGAAATTGTTCTAAAGCTTTTCCCTTACGATGAACATCTTAAAAAATGGATTGATCTTGCACATAAGAAAGTTCATTTCCAAGGATTACCAGCAAGAATTTGTTGGTTAGGACAAGGTGAAAGAGAAGCATTTGGTATTGAAATAAATAAATTAGTTAAAAATGGTAAATTAAAGGCACCAATTGTAATAGGAAGAGATCACCACGATACTGGATCTGTTGCATCGCCATATAGAGAAACTGAAAAAATGCTTGATGGATCTGATGCAATTGCGGATTGGCCAATTCTAAATGCGTTACTTAATGCTTCATCTGGTGCAACTTGGGTATCAGTACATCATGGTGGTGGAGTTGGTATTGGCTACTCAATACACGCTGGTTTTGTTATAGTTGCAGATGGAACAGACTTAGCTCACGAAAAACTTTCAAGAGTTCTACATAATGATCCAGCAAGTGGTGTTGTAAGACATGCAGATGCCGGGTATGAAATTGCAATAGAAACCGCAAAGAAACACAACATAAAGATGCCAATGCTCAAGAAATAATAATGGCGCGCCCAGCAGGAGTCGAACCCGCAACCGACGGTTCCGTAGACCGTTGCTCTATCCAGTTGAGCTATGGGCGCGTCCTTTCTAATTATATAATCTATCAATAATTTTTGCAATATTCAAAAAATCATTTTGAAAAATAAGTATTTTAATATAAAATACCCTTTGGAAATCAATTTTTTCGGAGGTTTTAAATGGAAAAGATTGCAGTAATAGGACTGGGGTTTGTAGGCTTACCATTATCTCTAACATATTCGCTTCATGGAATAAAGGTTATTGGAATTGATATAAACAAAGATTACATTAACCAACTTAAAAATGGCAAAACGCATGTATTTGAAGAATACAATGGAAAGCATATCGAACAAATTCTAAAGGAAAGCTTAGAGAACGGACTGTTCGAACCAACAGACTCATACGAGTTGGGCTTAAAAGATGTTCGTAATATTATTGTAACTGTTGGAATTCCAATAGAAAATGGAGTTGTTAATTTAAATGTTTTTGAAAACGCAATGAAATCTATAGGAAAAAATTTAAAAAAGGATGCCCTTGTTCTAATAAGATCAACTGTTCCTCCCCTTACCACAAAAAATATTGCAAAACCATTAATTGAGGAAGTAAGCGGATTAAAAGAAGGTAAAGATTTTTATCTTGCCTATTCATCTGAAAGAATTGCTGAAGGAAAGGCATTTGAGGAATTTCAAACAATGCCTGTTGCAGTCTCTGGTTTAAGTGAGGAAGGAACAAAACGAGCAAAAAAACTTCTCGAACTAATAAATCCAAACATAATTGAGGCAAGTTCACCTGAAGTTGTAGAAATTTCAAAACTTATAGAGAATGCGTCAAGAGACGTTAATATTGCAATTGTAAATGAACTTGCAAATCTAACAAATGCATTAAGTGTTGATACAATGGAAGTTATACGAATTGCAAATACACACAAAAGAGTAAAACTTTTAACTCCAGGGATAGGTGTAGGCGGTCATTGCATTCCTTTTGCTTCAAAATACATTTTCTATCTAACTGATAAAATTGGGCTTGAAATGCCGCTCTTACATGCAGCACGCAGTGTCAATGACAGAAGACCTAAAGATATTGCAGATATTATAGAGAAAGCGTTAACAAATCTAGGTAAAAGCCTTAATAACGCAAAGATTGGCTTTCTTGGAATTGCAATGAAAGATAATTCATCTGATGTATCGGAAAGCCCTGCAATAATGCTAAAAGAAATATTGAAAGGAAAAGGAGCAGAGGTAACATTTTTTGACCCTAAGGTTAAAGGAAATTTTTCCGAAGCCGAAAAAGACTTTGAAACATTACTTAGAGGAAAAGATGTCATAATTATACCAATCATCCATAACGAGGTAAATTACGATATAAACACGTGGAAAAATTTCCTCAAAAAAGATGCAGTCATTTTCGATGCAAAGGGAATAATAGACAAAATAAAGGCAACTAACTTGGGGTTCCATTATTATACTATATGAGAATTGAGATCTTTGATATACCAGTTGATAATCTTACCAAAAAAGAAGCAGTTCAATACATAGAAAGAATGCTTAATGAAAAATGTCCTCATTTTGCTGTAGCAATCAATCCTGAAAAGGCACTAAAAGCATACCAAGACGAAGATTTACTTAATATCATTAAAAATTCAGACCTAAACTTTATAGACGGAGTTGGAATTATATTTGCTGCCAAAGTATTTAAAGGTATAAAAATAAAAGAGCGTGTTACAGGCATCGATCTTTTCACTGAATTACTGAAAGTGGCTGAAGAAAAAAGTTATAAAGTTTACTTTCTTGGAACAAAAGAAGAAAGCTTAAAAAAGGCAATTGAAAATATCAAAAAGGCTTTTCCAAGCTTACAAATTGCAGGTTTTCATAATGGTTTTTTTAATGAGGAAGATAAGATTATTGAAGATATCGCGAAAAGCAATGCTGATATTCTCTTTGTTGGGATGGGATCTCCAAAACAAGAAAAATTTATCTATAAAAATCTTGAAAAACTGAATGTAAAATTCGCTATGGGAGTTGGTGGAACATTTAATGTCTACGCAAACGAATTTAGAAGGGCACCAAATATAATCCAAAAATTAGGCTTAGAATGGCTATACAGATTTATACTTGATCCAAAAAGACTTCCACGTATTTTGACACTGCCTGTATTTCTTAAAGAAGCCTATAAAAGGAGATTTACTCCCAAAAAAGAAGTTGAATTTTTAGGCATAAAAGTTTCTAATAGATCTTTAATCGAGAACCTTGACATAGTTCAAGGGTTTATAAACAAAAAAGAATTTCACCTTATAGTAACCATAAATGGCGAAATGCTTTCAAGAGCAATAAGCGACAAGGAGTTTTTAAACATACTTAAAGAGGCAGACCTTGTTATTCCAGATGGCATTGGAGTTGTACTTGGTGCAAGAAGATTTGGCGAAAGAATAACACAAAGAATTCCAGGAATTGAATTTGCATGGGAATTATTACGTCTTGCTGAAAAAAAAGGATATAGAGTATTCTTTTTGGGTGCAAAAGAAGAAATACTCCAATCTGCTATAAAAAAGATAAGAGAAAAATTTCCTAATTTAGAAATTGTCGGTTATCATAATGGCTATTTTAAAGATGATAATGAAATAAGAAAGGAAATTATAAATTCGAAGCCAGATATTCTTCTTGTTGGAATGGGCGGAATAAAGCAGGAAAAATGGATTATCAAAAACAAAGATTTAAATGTACCAGCCAATATTGGGGTAGGCGGCTCTTTCGATGTTTGGAGCGGAAAAGTAAAAAGGGCTCCCGCTTGGGTAAGAAAACTTGGAGTAGAATGGCTCTACAGAACAGTTACTCAGCCCGAAAGAATATGGAGACTAAAAAATTTAGTTGTTCTTTCTTTTAAGTTAATTGTAGGGAGGATTGACGATTGAAAGCGGTTATTTCCGGATATTTTGGTTTTGGTAATTTGGGAGACGAATCAATAAAAGCTGTCCTTGAAAGAGAGCTACCGAAGATAAACATTAAACCTGTTTTTCTAACAAAGAGTAAGTCAAAGGAAAATGAAATTATTAGAACAAATATTTTTGAAATAATTAATGAAATAAAAAATTCTGACATACTTATTTCAGGCGGAGGTGGACTTCTCCAAGATAAGACAAGCTCAAGAAGTCTCTATTACTATCTATCACTTCTTAAACTACCTAAAATATTTCGGAAATACAGCACTGTTTTTGCTCAAGGCGTTGGCCCAATTACAAAAAATGTTGACAGGAAAATATTAAAAAGTATTCTCGATACTGTAGATCTAATAACAGTAAGAGACAATGAATCTAAAGAACTCCTCAAAAGCATTGGGGTAAGAAAAGAAATTTTTGTAACGCAGGATCTTGCATTCTTGTATGAGCCAGCAACACAAAAAGAATTTAATTTTGATGAACCATACAACATTCTTCAGATAAAGGGTAACGAAAAAATAGATCTCGAAGAAGTTGCAGATATTGCTCGCTTTATGCACTATAGAACAGAATATGAGACAATTTTAGTGCCATTTTACAAAAATATTGACCTTGATGTTGCAAAACGAATCGAGGAAAAGACGAAATTCAAGGTTGTAGTTCCAGAAGATATTGATGAAGTATTTGCAATATTTAGAGGGGCAAAATTTATTGTGGGAATGCGTTATCACTCTGTTGTGTTCTCTTTACTACTTAAAAAACCAATTTTGCCCATTTTTTACGATGATAAGGTAAGAAACATATCACATTTATTTGAGATAGAAGGCATAGATATAAAAGACCTAAAATTATCATATTTCTCAAGAGCCTTTATTAACTTATTGCAAAAGAATGATTTTGAGGCAAAAATTGAGGATAAATTAACGACTGCAAAAAAAGATGCAAAAAGAAATTTTGAACTACTTTTACAACTACTACGTTAAAGAATTTTTTCTAGAGATAGTTTCTCCAGCACATTGTGTTGTTTGCGGAAAAAAATTGTTTGATAGTAATTTCATTTGCGAAAGTTGCAAAAACAAAATCATTTTTAATGAATACCCTCTCATTTCAAGAGAAGAAATGGTATACTATTATGGAATGACACGTTATACTGGGGTAATGGAAGAACTTATAAAAAAATTTAAGTTTAATGGCTATAAGGCTTTGTCAAAATTTCTCTCTTCTATTATCATTAATTTTATTAAAACAAATAATATAGAATTTGACTTTATAGGCTTTGTTCCAATGTCAAAAATGGAGTTTAAGGAACGAGGATATAATCAAACATATCTCCTTGCAAAAGATGTATCGTTTGCTACCCAAAAACCTATTATTAGAAGTATCTATAAGATTAAAGAAACAAAAAAACAAACTAACCTATCTAAAAATGAAAGAATTCAAAATTTAAAAGATGCATTTGTCATTAAAGAAGCAATCATGGGAAATATTTTGATAATTGATGATGTTTATACAACAGGAACCACTGCAAAAGAAATTACGCATGCTTTCAAAAAAGTTTTAAAAAATGGCAACATCTATTTTATTGCATTGTCCCAAACATTTAATTAAGGAGGTAAAAAATGAGGATTAAGGATGCAGACTTTGAATTAGCGCAAGCAATGCAAAATGAGCTTGAACGACAAAGGACAAAACTTGAACTCATTGCATCAGAAAACTACGTAATGGAACCAGTTCTCGAAGCCCAAGGTTCTGTATTAACCAACAAATATGCAGAAGGATATCCAAATAGAAGATACTATGGTGGGTGTGAGTTTATTGACATAGTGGAAAGTTTAGCCATAGAAAGAGCAAAAAAACTATTTAAAGCAGAAGGTGCAAATGTTCAACCCCATTCAGGAACACAGGCAAATTTTGCAGTGTATTTTGCAACAATGAATCCAGGAGACACACTTCTTGGTATGGACCTTTCTGCAGGGGGACACTTAAGTCATGGAAGCCCCGTGAGCATAACTGGCAAGTACTTTAACGCAGTCCATTATGGTGTCGAAAAAGAAACAGAACTTATTGATTATAATCAGGTAGAAGATCTTGCAAAGAAGTATAAACCTAAGATTATCATTGCTGGTGCAAGTGCATATCCAAGATTTATTGACTTTGAAAAGTTTGCAACAATTGCCAAAAGCGTTGGAGCATACCTCATGGTTGATATGGCTCACATTGCAGGTTTAGTAGCTGCGGAAGTCCATCCAAGCCCAGTTCCTTACGCTGATTTTGTGACGACAACTACTCACAAAACGCTAAGAGGACCAAGAGGTGGAATGATCCTATTCAAAAAAGAACATGAAAAAATAATTAACAAATCAGTTTTCCCTGGAATTCAAGGAGGACCGCTTGAACACGTAATTGCAGCAAAGGCTGTTGCATTAAAATTAGCGGAGACTAATGAGTTTAAGGAATACCAAAAACAAGTAGTAGCAAATGCAAAGGCTCTTGCAAATGCACTAATTAAACGAGGTTTTAGATTAATTACAAACGGTACAGATAACCACCTTATTTCTATTGATTTGAGATCCAAAAATATAACCGGAAAAGAGGCTGAGAAACTTTTAGACTCAGTAAATATCACCACCAATAAAGAGTCAATCCCCTTTGATCCTCTTCCACCAACAGAAACAAGTGGCTTAAGATTAGGAACTCCAGCACTTACTACACGAGGAATGAAAGAAGCCGAAATGGAACTTATAGCAGATCTTATCGACCGAGCAATTAGCTCAAGAAATGATGAAAAGAAATTAGAAGCAATAAGAAACGAAGTGTCAGAGTTAACTAAGCAATTTCCTATTTACAATAACATATCATACATTTAAAGGAGGAGAAATGGAGAATGTAAACTTAATAAAGCATCCACTTATACAGCACAAACTAACTTATCTAAGAAAAAAAGAAACTAACCCAAAAGAGTTTAGAGAGTTAGTAAAGGAACTCTCTGCTCTTATGGTTTACGAAATATTTAGAGACACAAAACTTAAAGAAGTAGAAATAGAGACCCCCATTGAAAAAACAAAAAGTTATATAATTGACGAGGATATTGCAATAGTTCCAATACTCCGTGCAGGAATTGTAATGGCAGAAGGTATTCTTGATCTCATCCCTCAGGCTCGCGTTGGCTACATTGGTATTTATAGAGATCCACAAACGCTTGAACCTGTTGAATACTACAGCAAACTTCCAATAAATATTGAAAACTCTTCAGTTTTTATTGTTGACCCAATGCTTGCAACAGGTGGATCTGCTTCAAAGGCAATTTCAATTGTTAAGGAAGCAAAAGCAAAAAAAATATATTTTGTATGCCTCATCTCTGCTCCTGAAGGAATCATGAAAATAGAACAAGACCACCCCGACGTAAAGATATACACTATAGCAGTTGACGAAAGGTTGAATTCACACGGATATATAGTGCCCGGATTGGGAGATGCAGGAGACAGGCTTTTTGGAACGAAATGAAAGAAATTATCGCCTTTATTGATGAAAACTTCTTCAATATTTCCTACTATTTTCTCATAGGGTTTTTCCTCTCTTCCTTCTCAACACCTCTTGCTATCTTTCTTGGAGACAAATTTGCAATAATAGATTTACCCAAAACGAATGATAGAAAAAAAATACACAAAGAGCCAGTACCACGTTCAGGAGGAATTTCAATTTATATAACAATTTTAATCCTCTTTTTCATCCTTCAAAAATTCAACAGACAATTTTTAGGAATAATTTTAGGTGCAACTGTTTTATTCTTTGGACTTTTGTTTGATGATAAATATGGTCTAACGGTTAGACAAAAGTTTTTAATTCAATTTTTGGGGGCATTTATTGCAATTTTTACAGGAACTCAATTCACACAGATAACAATTCCCTTTACCGATACAATAATTAAGTTGGGCATTCTTGGTAGTATTTTAACAGTGCTTTGGATTGTTGGTCTAATTAATGCAATAAACATAATAGACGGACTCGATGGGCTTGCTGCTGGAGTTTCTGCTATAGCTTCGTTCTTCCTTGCAATAACTGCCATGTATAAAGGGCACTTAGACCTTGCCTTAATTCTAATTGGCCTTTGTGGAAGCCTTGTTGCATTTCTCATTTATAATTTTCACCCAGCTAGAATCTTTTTAGGTGACTCAGGTGCAGGACTTTTAGGATATATGCTTTCAATAATCTCTATTGTTGGTGCATATAAAACAACAACATTAATTTCAGTTGCTCTCCCGATATTTGTTCTTGGTATACCAATTTTGGAAGTATCAACTTCAATCATAAGAAGAATAAT
The DNA here is from genome assembly GCF_049967455.1 of Caldisericum sp. Classification (NCBI taxonomy): domain Bacteria; kingdom Pseudomonadati; phylum Caldisericota; class Caldisericia; order Caldisericales; family Caldisericaceae; genus Caldisericum; species Caldisericum sp. The sequence continues at coordinate 13,684 of NZ_JBMFSR010000001.1, forward strand.
GCAAGGAGGATCTCCATTCAGGTATGATACAGAACACATACATTACAGGCTTTTAAAAAAAGGCTTTTCTCAAAAGAAAATTGCTTTAATATACTATACAATTACTTTAATACTTTCTTTAGCTGGAGTCTTACTTGTATTTGGGGTGAAATAATGAAAAAGAAAGTTTTTCTGATTTTTGGAACAAGACCTGAAGCAATCAAGATGTATCCTGTCTATAAAGCCCTAAATAAATTCAAAGAATTTGAAACAAAAGTAGTTATTACAAGCCAACATCAAGAAATGCTAAGACAAGTAATTGAACTTTTTAATATTAAGGTTGACTATGACCTCAAAGTAATGGAAGAGAAACAAACACTGACAAAGATAACTAACAAGGTCCTAACAGGCTTAAAGGACATATTTGATACTGATCGCCCAGATATTCTTCTTGTGCATGGAGACACAACAACAACTTTTGCCTCAGCCCTTGCTGCATTTTATGAGAAAATTCCTATAGGACACGTTGAAGCTGGTCTTAGAACGCATAATAAATATTCTCCTTTTCCTGAAGAGATGAATCGAAAATTAACCGATACCTTAACTGATTTATACTTTGCACCAACTGAAAAAGCAAAGGAAAATCTACTCAAGGAAGGTGTAGAAGAAAGATCAATCTATGTAACAGGAAATACTGTTGTAGATGCACTAATAGAAATCTTACAAAAAGATATAAAAACTAACTTACCAATTAATGAGGATGAAAAGTATATAGTGGCAACTGCACATAGAAGAGAAAATTGGGGTAAACCAATGGAAGAAATTTGTTATGCAATTAAATCTATTGCTGAAGAATTCGGAAACCAATATAAAATTGTGTTTTCTGTACATAAAAATCCAATTGTTCGAGAAACAGTAAATAGAATTCTAAAAGACACTAAAAATATCATTCTTGTTGAGCCAATGGATTATCTTACTTTTATTAAACTATTATCAAAAGCTACATTGATCCTTACTGATTCTGGCGGTATTCAAGAAGAAGCACCAACACTTAGAAAACCTGTACTTCTTATGAGGAATACTACAGAAAGACCAGAAGCAATAGAAAGTGGAATTGTAAGACTTGTTGGAACAAACAGAGAAAAAATAATCAGAGAAGTCAAAAAAATTCTTACAAATAAAGAAGAATATGAAAAAATGATTTCAAATAAAAATCCATTTGGTGACGGTAAGGCTGGAATTAGAATAGCTAAAATAGTCTTTGATTTTCTTTCGAACGGAGGAAAAAATGGAATATCTTGAAGTTAACGGTGGAAAAATACTCAAAGGAGAAGTCTTAATCTCTGGTTCTAAAAACGCTGCTTTTCCGGTTCTATCAGCATGTTTGCTTATTGAAGGAAAGTGTCATATTAAAAATATCCCCAATATACTTGATGTGAAAAAATTTCTTTTTCAACTTAAAAAGATTGGAGTAAATGTTTTAGAAGGAGAACATGAAGTTGAAATAGATGCATCGTCTTCGTTTAAACCAGAAATTCCTCCAGAAGAAACGGAAAATATAAGAGGAACTCAGACGCTTTTAGGTGCATTTATTGCACGGCATATGAAAGCTTCTATTGCTGGCTTAGGTGGATGTAATATAGGAAAGCGCCCCATTGATCAACATATAAAAGGCCTCGAAAGCCTTGGAGTGGAGATTAGTTGGGATAAGGGTATCTTAAAGGCACATTCTCCCAAAGGACTTAAAGGAAACAAGATATTTTTAGATATGCCAAGTGTAGGGGCAACGGAAAATATAATCCTTGCTTCGGTATTTGCCGAAGGAGAAACAATAATCGAAAATGCAGCAAGAGAACCAGAAATAAAGGATCTAATAAATTTTCTCAACCTCGCAGGTGCAAATATAGAAGTTAACGGAACTGGAAGCACAATCGTGGTACACGGAGTAAAAAAATTAAAACCTGTCGAATATTCAATAATTCCCGATAGAATCGAGGCTGCTACATATCTTATCCTTGCAGGCTTAACTAAAGGTAAGATTAAGATTAAAAATACCTTACCTTACCATCTTGAGGCGGTCATAATGAAATTAAAAGAAATTGGTCTTGATGTATCAGTCAATGAGAATGAAATTACTGCAAGCTATAAAGGAAGACTGTTACCTACATCAGTAAAAACTCTTCCATACCCAGGCTTTCCAACTGATGTACAATCTCAAATCTTGACACTGCTTACTCTTGCTAATGGATCAAGTGTTGTCACTGAAACAGTTTTTGAAAACAGATTTAGGATTGTAGACGATCTTTTAAAAATGGGCGCAAACATAAGAGTTGAAGGAATTTCTGCATTTATTACAGGTGTTAAAGAATTAAAACCCTCTGTTGTAACTGCTAAAGATTTACGAGGAGGTATGTCACTTCTTTTAGCAACACTATCTGCAAAAGGAACAAGCAAAGTATTAGAACCTGTGCACATCGATAGAGGATATGAAAGTTATATAGAGAAAATAAAAGGGCTTGGTGGAGATGTCGAAAGGAAAAATTCTTAAATTCTATAAATTTGAAGGAGCACTTAATGATTTTATTGTAATTGATGGACGCTTTAATAAGTTAGAAAATCCTGAAGAGTATGCAAAACTTCTTCTTGATAGACATGCTTCAATTGGTGGAGACTCTCTTTTGTATCTCGAAGAAAGTGATGTTGCAGACATTAAAATGAGAGTACTTGAAAAAGATGGCAGTGAATCACAAATGTGTGGCAATGGTGCTCGTTGCATTGGACTTTATTTTGAAAGATTTTATGGAATTGGAAACATAACAATTGAAACTTTGGCAGGAGTTAAAAAGGTAAAAAAGGTTTCTGAGAATAGGTTTGTAGTTTCTATGGGACCAATGCAAAAACTTGGAAATTTTGTTAACGGTCCCAGAAATGAATATGAACTAATTCATGAACTATTTTCTTTTAAAATATTCGTTGTAAATTCTTCCGAACCCCATGCAGTAATTCCCTTAAAGAGCATCAAAAGAATACCAAAAGAAAAGGGTCTTAAAATTTCAAAGAACTTCAAATTATTTCCTTATGGTATTAATGTTGATTTTATTGAAATTTTAAACGAAGAAACTATAAAAATTAGGACTATAGAACGTGGCGTATATGAAGAGACTCTTGCTTGTGGAACTGGAGCCGTTGCATCTGCGTATGTTTTTAACAAATTTTTAGGTGGGAAAGATATTGTCCATGTAAAAGCATTAGGTGGAGAACTCAAGGTTGAACTCGGCAAAAAGGAAAACTACTTAGAGGGAGAAGCACATTATGTTTTTAAGGGAGATATAGAATTATGATTAGTTATGATATACTCGAGTTTCAAGGAAAAGTTATAGGTAAATTTGAAAGCAAAGGAAAATTTTATGTTGAACTTGAAAAAACTAATTTTTACCCAGACGGAAAAGGAGGTCAACTTGGCGATAGAGGATTTATTGGAAATGCAAGAGTTCTTAGTGTAAAGGAAGACAATTCAAAAGTATTACACGAGGTTGAAACTTTAGATATTGAAGAAAATCCTACCTGTATTGTCGACAAAGAAAGAAGATTAGAAATTGCAAGAGAACATACGGCACAACACATTTTATCACAATCATTCCAAAAGCTTTACAATATAGAGACTTTAAGTTTCCATATGGGCGAAAATTATTCAACAATTGATTTAAATATAGAAAAACTGGGCGATGAAAAAATTGAAGAAGCTGAACTATTAGCTAACCGTATTGTTCTTGAAAATAGAGAGGTAAAAAAATATTACATTAATGAAGATGAACTCGAAAAGTTAAACTTGAGGAAAAAATTGGAAATCAAAGGTCCTATTAGAATAGTTGAAGTTGAAGGGTTTGACGTTTCAATGTGCGGTGGAACTCATGTTGGAAAAACTGGAGAAATAGGGATAATTAAAATTATAAAGGTAGAAAAAACCAAAAAGGATTTGACAAGAATCTACTTTACATCGGGATTAAGAACCTTAAGAACTTTCCAGGAAAAAACAAAGATAATTGACGAAATTTCAAGAATTTTAACAACAGGAGAATCAGAACTTAAAACAAAAATCAACAAATTGATAATTGAAAATAAGAAGCTTTTAGATCTCAATAAATATTTGGAAGAAAAATTTATAAACGAAGTTATAGTAAAATTATATAGCCAAAGCGAAATTAAGGAAGTTTTTGAAAATATTTCAAGAAAAAGTTTTGAGGTAATTGTTCATAAGACACAAAGTGCAGGTAAAAGTGGTTTCCTCGCATTAATAGACAAAGAAAGTCTTTTGGTTGCAATCATTAACGCTAATATCCACTTGCCTTACAAAAGCTTTGATATAAATGGAATTACTTTTTACACTATTGAAATAGTTAAAAAAGATGAAGCATTAAAAAGGCTATTAGAATTAAAAGGAGGTAACTAATGAAAAAATTAAATTTTTTCATTGTCTTGATTCTTATAATACTTCTTGCGACAATTCTTTTAATTGCACAAAATTATAATGAGATAGTTATAAATTTCCTTCTATTTAAGTTTAAAACAACAGTTGGTTTATTTGGAATTATAATGTTCTTCGCTGGAGCAGTTATTGTTTGGTTAGTTTCTCTAACTGTCCATTATTTAGAGATTTCAAATTTAAAGCGAAAACTATCAGAGTGTGAGTCAAAGCTAATAAAATCGGACAAATCACAAGAAGAAACTGAAGTGAAAGAAAAACAAAACTAAAAATAACTACTGATTCATTTTATTTCTATTGTTATATAACTAAAATTTTATTATAATATTTTGTTATATACTTTGTTTTCGAAAGTTTGGATGTGAAACTATGCTAAGAAAAGTTTTCCTCAATAATAAGAATGCAAGATGCTATATTGTTGCAAGTTTTATAATTTCAATCGGAACAGGCATATTTTTCCTTGCTTTAAATCTTTACTTGATAAACTTTGGAATCAAAAAAGAAATTATTGGTTTACTCAATGGTATATATTTTTTAGGTATTACAATTCTATCTCTATTTTCTGGATTAATTTCAAACATAGCAGGACATAAAAAAAGTTTCATCGTAGGTGTAATGCTTCAGTTTGTGGGAGAACTCGGATTAATTCTGACTAAAAATATTTTTGCCTTAATTTCTTTTCTATTCCTAATAGGCTTTGGTTCGTCGCTTTTTCTTGTAAATGAAGCACCATTCCTATCAAGGAATAGCACCTCTTATGAACAAACTCATTTATTTGGACTAAGCTTTGGAAGTATCGTTCTTGGTAATTTTGTTGGAGAGATTTTGGGAAGCACTTTGCCAAAAATATTGAATGAAAATCACATGTTTGGTTTAAGAAATGCCTTAATAATTGCGTCAATTCTTACTTTAAGTGGATTTTTATTTATAAATAGAATTGATGAAGAGTGGATTGTAGAAGAAGGTGAAAGTATAATATCCAAAATCAGAGATCCGCTCATAAAAATTTTTAGAGACGGAAAAGGTGTCAAAATTATAAGTATTTTTGTAATAAGTGAATTTCTAATGGGAATTGGTGCAGGTACAATGATCCCTTTTTTCAATCTTTATTTTATTGAGTATCAAGGCATTAGTTATGAAAAACTTGGAATTGTATTCGGTGCTCAAAGTATTCTTATTGCTATTGCCTCATTAATGGTGCCATTTATAACAAAAAACTCTAAAAAATTCTACACTATAATAGTTCTTCAAAGCCTTTCACTTCCTTTTATATTATTGCTTCTCTTTAAAAACCGAATTTTAGCAATTGTTTCATATCTTCTTAGAGGAATCTTCATCAATGCTTCAATTCCAATATATTCCTCCTATTACATGGAATTAATGGATGACGAGATAAAAGCAATTGCTTCAAGTGTAAAAGAAATATCTTGGAATTTTGCGTGGTTTTTAGGTGCCTCAATATTTGCGGTTCTAAAAGGAAATTATAAATACTCAATACTTTCCTTTTTCCTTTTTTATGCACTTGGAACTCTTTCCTTTTATTTTCTGTCAAAGAAAAATGCAAAAATTATGATTCTTTAGAATCGCTCTCTAAAGATTTTAAAATTTGAGACACGTTTCCAAACTTAGGATTTCTTAATTCAACACGCTCAAGATATTCTTGCGCCTTTTTTCTATCACCTTTTTGTAAGTAAGAAATACCTAAGCCATAAACGACGGCAAGTTCATCTTCATTCATAGGAGCATAAGGCGGATCATACAAAGAAAGATACTCAATGGCTTTATCAAAATCTTTACTTTCATAGAATATCGAACCTAATAATCTTACCATCTTTATTGTTAGTTTCTCCTCTTCAATTTCTATAAGTAATCTTTTAGCCTTTTCAAGATCTCCTGCAATGTACTCAAGCATTGACCCAATGAACCTTAAATAAGGCGTATCATGTTCATTTATATTTTCATAAATAATGTTTGCGACTTTTTTAACAGTATCCTTATACTTTGTTTTATTGTAAAATAACTTGTAAAGCTCCTCTTCGTTCTCATAGAGTTTTGCGGATTTAAGGATTTCTTCGTAAGACTTTTCGGGAATATTCTTTTCAATGTACTTAGAGGCAAGCGCAAGATGTCTTGAAGACTGATACTCATTTGTAGTTATAAACACTATATGAAGAATTGCTGCAATTACAAAAGAAATCAAACCAAAAAGTCTTTTCGTTGGATCAAACAGTGAAAAAAACGCAAAAATATAACCAAGAATAATGAAGGAAATAAAAATCTTAGGAACCCTTTTAATCATTTATCCTCCTTAAATACTAACATTGAATAATTTTCTTGCAATATAACCCAAAAGAAATGTAATTATAATAACTCCTATAATGACCAAAAACATTTCTGAAAATGTTCTTTTGAAACTTGTATCCTGAATTACTGAAACATAGAAGGAAAATACAACTACTATTAAAAAGCCAAACACAATTGAAAAAATAAATCCAATTATAAAATTGTTTACAAAGAAAAACGGTAAGACAAGCCCTAACACAACGAGAAAATATGCAATAAAAGTATAAACTGCTGCTTTGAGTGGATTTCTATTTGATAGAACATCGGTCTTTTTTGAAATATATTCAGATGCAGCCATTGATAAAGAAGCAGCAACGCCAGTGATAAGTGCAGCAACTCCAATCGTTCGAGAGTTTTGAAGTGCCGATGAAAGACCAGATATTGTGCCTGTAATTTCAACAAGAGCGTCATTCAGACCAAGAACAATAGAACTGACATAATGAACTCTTTCTTCTTCGATTAATTTTATCAACTCATCCTCATGCCTTTCTTCATCCTCTAAAACTGATAAAAACTCTTCATCATCTTTTGATATTTCTCTGTAAATTTCTACTGCATCATCTTCACTTCTTTCCATTAGTTTAATTACAAATATAACCCCAAAAATATAATAAAGAATTTTATAAAAAATAAATTGCAACAAATTTTCTTTAACATCAATATGATTGATTTTCTTCAAAAGAAGATAATGTTTAAACTCATCCTTTGAAATTTCCTTAAGTATCTCTTTGTTTTTTCCTTTTAGTTTTTCAGAAAGAAAATTATATATTTTAGCACCTGTTATTTCGCTTACTTGAGCTTCTACAAGTTTCTTATTCATACTTTAATTATATTTAAAAACTAACACAAGCCAAAAACTTGATTTTTAAACAAAATTTTGTAAAATTCACTATATAGGAGATGGAAATGGAAATTAAAACAGTAAAAGGTTTCAAAGACATATTAGGATTAGATGCGCTGTTGTTTAATGAAATCCAAAGAGTAGGATATGATATAGCAAATTCTTTTGGCTATAAACTTATAGTTCTTCCAACGGTTGAGTATGCAGAACTGTTTGATAGATCTGTTGGAAATACAACAGACATTGTTGAAAAAGAAATGTTCACTTTTGAAGACAAAGGTGGCAGGACATTATCATTGCGTCCCGAAATGACAGCATCTGTTGCGAGGAGTTTTATTGAACATCATATGGAAACAAACCCATTGCCTCTTAAATTTTTCTATTTTGGTCAATGCTTCAGATATGAAAATCCTCAAAAAGGCCGATATAGAGAGTTTTATCAACTTGGAGTCGAGGTTCTGGGTGATATCTCTCCACTGCTTGATATAGAAGTGATTCAAATTGCACTTAAGATAATTGAACAGTTCAATATAAAAAACCTCAAAGTTAAAATTAATAGTATTGGCTGTAGAGTCTGCAGACCAAAATACAAAGAAGCGCTTACCGAGGCTTTAAAACCTCATTATGATGAGCTTTGTCCAGATTGCAAAAGAAGGCTTTATACAAACCCTTTAAGAGTTCTTGATTGCAAAAAAGAAGAAGACTCCCTTAAAGAAATTCTTCCAAGAATAACCAATTACCTTTGCGATGAATGTAGGAAGCACTTTGAAGAAGTCCAGAGATTACTTACTGAACTTAAGATTCCATTTGAAGTAGATAATACACTTGTAAGAGGCCTTGATTACTATACCAAAACGGTTTTTGAAGTTATTTCAGAAGATCTTGGTGCACAAAACGCACTTCTTGGGGGAGGTAGATACGACTATCTCGTTGAGGATCTTGGCGGAAGAAAAACTCCTGGTGTCGGTTTTGCAATGGGTGTCGAAAGGTTTATTGAGATTCTTAAAGGAAATAAATTTAAAACACCTGAGAAGAAAAAATTATACATTACTTACGACAAAAAATTTGGTAGTAATGCATTTGAAATAAGAAATTCTTTAATCCCAGACTTTGTTGTTGAAATTGACCCGAAAGGAGACTCACTAAAAAAACAAATTGAAAGAGCAAGTAAAAGAGGATCAGATTTCATTCTAATTATGGGCGAGAACGAGGTCTTAGAAAATAGCATAAGTATTAAAGATTTAAAAAGTGGTAATCAAATAAAGATAAAAATTGACGAACTAAAAGAATCGTTAAAGGAGTTGTTAAAAGATGCTTAAAAGAACAATAGGTGCAGGAAATGTAAACGAAAGTATAGTTGGAAACGTTGTTGTAGTAAATGGATGGTTGCACAGAAAAAGAAATCTTGGTGGAATATTGTTTTTAGATATAAGAGATCGATCAGGTATCGTTCAGGTGGTCGTTAATCCTAATGATATCTCAAAGGAAAAATTTGAAAGTATTGAATCTCTTAAGGTTGAGTCAGTTTTAGGTATCAAAGGAATTGTAAAGAAAAGAGAAGCGCCTAATCCCAAATTGAAAACTGGGATGGTTGAAATACAACTAAAAGATTTTGAAGTATTTTCAAAAGCAGAAGATCTCCCATTTAATCCATTTTCACCACAGGATGTTGATGAAATTGTTCGTTTAAAATACAGATATTTAGATTTAAGACGTGAAGAAATGAGAAAAATTTTTGAGCTTAGAGCGCAAATAACTCAGAGTGTAAGAAATTATCTTTCATCCAAAGGCTTTATTGAAGTTGAAACACCATACCTTACAAAAAGTACTCCTGAAGGTGCAAGAGACTTTTTGGTTCCTTCACGACTCAATAAAGGAAAATTTTACGCACTACCCCAGTCACCACAACTTTTTAAACAAATTCTTATGATAAGTGGTTTTGAAAAATATTTTCAAATTGCAAGATGCTTTAGAGATGAGGATCTAAGACTTGATAGACAACCAGAATTTACCCAAATTGACATGGAAATGTCGTTTGTTGAGCAAGATGATATAATTGAACTTGTAGAAGATATGTATAAAAATCTCTTTAAAGAAGTGTTGGGTATAGAAATCTCTACACCATTTCCAAGAATTGACTATAAGGACGCAATAAGATTTTATGGTTCAGACAAACCTGATACACGATTCGAAATGAAAATAATTAATTTTACAGACACTTTCAAAGATACCAAAATAAAAGTCTTTGAAAACAACGGTTCAAAACTAATTTTAGGTCTCACAATAGATGATGCTAATAATATATCAAGAAGCGAAGTTGATAGATTGAAAGATTCAGTTAAACAATTTGGTGTAAATGGTTTTGTAGATTTTAAAATACAAGGAGGAGAGATTACCTCGCAATTTGCAAAATTTTTAAATGAAAATGAAAGGAAAGAAATTCTAAATTACGCAAAAGATAATTCACTTATTACCATTTTTGTTGTCGACAAAAAGGATGGTTTTGAAAAAGTTGGAAGAATTAGATTATTCTTTGGAGAAAAATTCAACAAAATAGATAAGGATAAATTCAATTTCCTCTGGGTTGTAAATTTTCCATTTTTCTCATATAGCGAAGAAGAGGGTAGATATGTTGCAGAACATCACCCATTCACAATGCCAAATCCTTTAGATCTTGATAAGTTAGAAACTGACAAAGAAAACGTTAGAGCAATTGCATATGACCTTGTCCTTAATGGAAATGAACTTGGAGGAGGAAGTATAAGAATCCATGATCCTGAGCTACAAAAAAGAGTATTTAAGGCAATTGGCTTAAGCGAGGAAGAAATTGAAACAAGATTTGGATTTTTAGTAAGGGCTTTTAGTTTAGGAGCACCGCCTCATGGTGGTATTGCCTTTGGCCTTGATAGACTTGTTTGGATCCTCAGTAAAGCAAATAGCCTTCGTGATGTAATAGCATTTCCTAAAACAACATCTGGTACATGTCCTTTAACAGATGCTCCAAGCGAAGTAGATATAAAACAACTCGATGAATTAGGTATAGACTTAAAAGATGGATAGAATGCCAAAAGAGTATAAGATTGCCGTATATATACTCTTCATAAGTCTTATTTATTTTATGTTTTTTTCTATAAATCTTTTCTTTAGGTTTAAGGTTGTAGAAAGCAGCTTGAGTAAAACTGTCATTATATTGTCTTTAACCGTGCTTTTAATTTATTTAATTCCTTCAATTCTTCTCCTATTAAGAAAAGAAATTTCAAGGAAAATATTGATAGTAATAACAACTTTAAACATGGCATTCGACATTTTCATAATTGAATTAATGCTTAATTTCAAATCTTTTGCCTTTTTTCTAACAAATAAATATAAAATCCGCGCCTTTACTCCTTATATTGTTCTTGGAATTGCAAGACTTACCCCAGAAAAAATAATCTCTATACTTTTAATTCAAATTCCATGGCTTATATATCTTAATTATCTTCTTCTGCATAAAGAAACTAAAGAATTTTTGATTTCAAAAGAATATCCACCTGTCAACACTCAAAGTTATACATTAGGTGTGATTACTTTGCTTTTTTTAAGCATTGCAATTGTGAGCATTATTTTTGGGCTATAAATTCATAGGGATGTTCTAAAAATTCATTTAAAACTACAGACATCGCTCCTATGAGTCCTGTATTTTCCTTTAATGCCGATGACACAACTTCAATGTTTTCCCCAAAACCATAAAACGAACGTTTCTTTAATGTGTCCTTAATCTGTGGAATAATATAATCAGAAATCTTTACAACAGGTCCAGCAATGATAATTCTTTGAGGTGCAAGAATATCTGCAACACTTACAAGCACATTCCCTAACATCCTGCTTCTTTCTTGTATTATGTTAAGCACAAGTTTATCTTTCTTTTTAAGGAGCTCATAGAGTTTATCCAAAGTAAGATTTTCTACTCTAATTTGTTTCTGGACTGCTTTTAGTATTGCGTTTACACTTGCATAAAGTTCAATACAGCCTTTATTCCCGCAATCACATTCAATTCCAAAATCCATATCAACTGATATATGGCCAATTTCTCCCGATACACCAAAATTTCCGTTATAAAGTTTCCTATTTAAAACGATCCCACCACCAATTCCAAAACCAATATGAACAAGTAAGAAGTCGTTAACATTACGCCCATATCCAAAAAACATTTCAGCAAGTGCTTCAGCGTTGGCATCATTCATAACGAAAACAGGCCTATCAATCACTCTTGCTATTTCACCGACTGAGAAATTTGAAAGATTTTTAAGATTTGGAATTCTGATTATTTTTCCTCCTTCTGGATCAACTCGTCCTGGTGCAGAAATTCCTATTGCAAAAATTTTACTTAACTTATCTTCAAATTCCTTAAAATATTGGAGGATTAGATCGAAAAGTTCTTTATTTGAGATATCTGTGGATGTGTCAACAGTTTCAACATGGTAAATTTTCCCATCCAAATCAATCATTGCAAACTTAACTTGTGTATAGGACATTTCAACTGCAAAAACTTTAAATTTGTTCCCATTAAATTTAAGATAATACGGTTTTCTTCCAACTTTGTTTGATTCTCCAGGAGTTTCAGAAACCACACCTTGATTTAAAAGAAAACTTATGATTCTTGAAACAGTTGGCGGTGTTAGATCGGTTTTTCGTACAACAGATATTCTTGAAATACCTGGGTTGTCTTTAACTAATTTTAGAACTGTCGAGGTATTTTCCTCTTTTAGATCCCTCTGATTTTTACCTTTCAATATTTTGCCTCCTTTAAAACTTACAAGAGTGAAGGAGAACCTCCTTCACTCTAAATCTATGGGAGGTAGTAGAGATTTGCAGTTTTATTTACACTGTCTATATTATACTTAAATTTGAAAGCGTATGCAAGTGCTTTAACGGGGAATTTCAACTCTCCATTCTCTACATAACTCCTCACGTCTGGTTCTTCTGGAACTAATGGAATTGCATAACCATTCAGAAGAGCCTTATTTTGACCTATCCAGTGCTCATATTTATTATCCATAAACACAAGGGTTAATTTTTTCCCATCAAAATTGTAACTAATGCCAAGAGAGTTGCAAAGGTCTTCTATTGAAGTGGTTACATCTTTTAATTTATCTATATACTCTGTTCTAATATTCCCGTTCTTAAATTGGAATTTTTCGCCATTTCTTAAAAGATAATTCATATTGAAAGGAAGTTCAATTTCTAATTTATATTTTGTGTAAAAGTAAAACTCAAATGTAGAAGTTGTGGAATTTTTGCCTATGCCATCTCCATCAAAACTCAAAATCTCCTTAAAATCTGCTTTATATGCATTTGGCACATTATTTGCCAAAACAAAAATTATCTTTATATTTTCAACACCACCTGACTTAATGCTACCATTAAACGTAATTTCCTTGTAATCTTTGCTACTCTTAAAGGAACTTGCGATGACTTTTTTAACTTGAACAAAATCGGGAATATATAATGAAAGTTCATTGCCTTCAAGATCTTTTTGATCCCCTTTTCCAACATTTTTGACTTCTATATCAAGTGAAAATTCAGAATTTGGAGGAGTAACGTTACCTATATTTAATTTATAAGAAGAAATAAGATTCGGAACTTCTTTGGCTTTTTCGAGTGGAAGCATTGGAATTATAGCAAGTTTTTTATTATTAATGTCATAAGAGGTAAGAAATTCTTTTTGAGTTTTATCTTTTGGTGTAAAAATATCAATTACCTTTGGAAGCACTCCTGCATTCAATGCATTAGGATCTGCCCCACCCAAGGTCCATTCGGTTGCCGTTAGAGTAATTGCTCTAAAATATCCTGCTCCATATCCATCCTGGCTTCCAGAAATAACACAAACATAAGGCTTATAATTAGGATTTATAGGTAAATATTTTTTAGGCATAATAACAGTTATTGTGTTTTTTTCATTATCAACAGAAAGCCCAAGTTCGCCCTGTATCACTTCTCCTTTAGCATTTTGTATATAGTTGCCATAGGACCAACCTGCGATTCTAATTGCAACATCCCAAGGATGATTTTCGTCAATCATTACATTAGGACCATTCACATCTATAGGTTCGGTTCTGCCCCCATCTTCCAAGTCAAAATAAGTTTCAATAATTTGGAATGAAAAACCATTTGGACCATTCCATGGGTTATCTCCAATAGAACCCATTTCATAGACGAGAATATAGTTATCGTTTGCATCATACATCTTAAACGATATTAAATCAAATAAGTGCCCTTTATTTTGAAATACCTCATTAAGAGGATATGTATATGTTCCAGGTCCATTATCATCATTCGCTTGATCGTAAAGTTCGCCAATAAGAACTCCACCTATTTTTACTGGGAATTTTAATTTTATAGGAAGAGTCTCCGCTTTTACATTTCCATTTTTTATACTTACAACGACAACATACATTTTGCTTAAATTTAGGTCATTTAAGTCGATAGAATATAGCTTTTTTTCACCATATATTTCAAAATCAACAGGCATACCTATACTTGCATTTGTATAGGGAAAATTATTTATAAGAAAAGAGGTTGGTTTTATTTGTTCACTTAAAAATGCATTTAAGGACTTCCCATTGTATACAGCAACAATGTAGTTATTTGAGTTGAGCTCTAAGTTAAGGACATTATTTTTTTGATCGTAAATCATATTGCCTATTTTTACGTTTGCAAGGTTATTTATTGAAACTGGCTCAGTGTCTTTCAAAGATAATTCTGTAGATATATATGGCTCTCCATCTGGAAAATAATTTCCAAAAAGATAGTCTGGAATTGGATAGTTGAGTTTCTTATAGATTTCACCTAAGTACAATTTATAAAGTCTATCAAACGCGGGGTCATTTCCTGAATTTTGATCGCTTCCATACCACCAGAACCAATCTGATCCTTCGGCAATCATTAAGTCTCTTTTAACTTGATTTCGTACATCAAAACTCAGGGAATTTTCTTTTTCTTTGAACTTTTTGTATGCATCGAGGAGCCACATCCATGCTATATTTTCTTGTGGTTCGCCTATCCATGTATCCAGTGTCGGATTTATCCAACTTGACTCACCAAAATAACCATCATATTCTCTCTTAGGGAGATTAGAGTATGAGTTTACATTAGAGACGTCTTTATTTGCAAGGTCAAGTGACGTTACTTTGTGAAGAGAAATTTCATGTCCTTTAAATTTAGAAAGATATTCAGATGGAGTTACTACTTTTATAATCCCTTTATTCTCAAGTGCAGAAAGTTTAGAGTAAAAAGCTTTTAAAAAATCGTTTCCATCATTTTCGTAGTATTCCCAAGCATTTTCGCCATCAAGAGCAATCGTATAAACAAGATCGCCTGTAGAGTTAAGTTTTTGCAAATTTGTAAGCGTTGTTTCTACATCAGAGACCGCTTCTTCTACAGATTTTCCCGAATATCTAAAACCAATTCCATCTGATAAATATTTATCTCTGAAAAATACAGTTACTCCATTAATTGTATATGGAAGATGCGCTTTTACAGGATCATTTTTGTCTATACCAAGTTGGGGCAGGTTCTCAATGTCTGAAATAGTCCATTTTAAACCAACATTATTAAATATTCGCAAAACTTCGTCATTCAGAGCGCATTCTGAAGCCCATATACCAGATGGTGTTGATCCAAAGGTTTCTTTAAAAAGTTTATTAGAGGCACTCAACTGATCTTTAAGCTCGTTAGCTAAACCAAAATCCAAAAGAAGTGGTGAAATGGGGTGAGAAAATGGCGTAGTTACAAGCTCAATTAACTTTTCATCCATCAATTTTTTGTATTCAGGTAAAATCATTGACATTATTTCCATCTGTTTTTTCAAAACAAGATTTCTTTCATTAATAGTAAAGTTTTCTTTCTTAAAGGCTTTATCAAAAAGTTGCGAAAGTTCTGGATCATTCTTAATATAGTCTGTATCAAGCCAAAAGAGATTAAACAGAGTTTGAAGATTCAGATAATCTTGACTTGTAAAAGAATTAACTAATTTTTCTTTATCTTCTACTGAATATTTCCTAAAAATTTCCTGTCTTTTATTAAGCAAATCGGTGTAAAGCGGAACCTTTTTTACAATATGATCCCAATTGATATCAAAGAAACCACCGGGAATCGATAGCATAAAAAACTTTTGATCAACGGTAAGTTTGTTCGGATCAACCTGTGAAACAATTTGATATTTATCTACTTTACCATTTAGATAGTCTTTTATTTGGTCAATCAAGCTTCCTGATAAATCATAAGTTATATGGATATCCTTATATTGAGAGGAAAGGAAAGGCATCCTATAATAATCCTTTGCACCATGTAGTCTTACCCAAGGAAGGATATACGTATTTGATTCCGGATCTTTATAAAAAGGCTGGTGGTTGTGAAAAACGATAATAACGTTGAGCGGTTTTACTTTTGGGACACATCCTGCAAAAAAAGGAAGGATTATCGAAAATAATACTACAGTCACCAATATTTTTTTCATACCTAACTCCTTTATTATTTACAATTTATAATAAATTATACAGAAAATCCGGTAATTTCAAATTCAAATTAGACACTCCTAAAGTTTCAATCTTTATACTTGCTTTTGAATTCTTGATAAAAATCTTTAAAATATCCTTCTTTTATTGATTTTCTAATTTCCTTTATTAACCAATTCATGAAATACAAATTATGAATAGTTGCAAGACGACCTGCAAGATGCTCCTTTGCTTTAAAAAGATGGTTTAAATATGCCTTTGTATAGTGCTTACATGTATAACATCCGCAACTTTCCTCAATAGGTGTAAAGTCTTCTTTGTAAATTGATTTTGTTATTTTTATTGTACCTGTTTTTGTAAAAAGGCTCCGATTCCTTGCAATTCTTGTAGGCAAAACGCAATCAAACATATCAACACCAAGTCGCACATACTCAAGAATGCTTATTGGATCTCCAACCCCCATAAAATATCTCGGCTTATCATTAGGTAAAAGAGAGACTGTATAGTCCACCATTTCCGCCGTAAGTTCTTTCTCTTCACCAATACTCAGACCACCGAGGGTAACCCCAGGAAAACCAAGATCCAAAATCCTTTCGACTGCTTCCTTTCTTAGGTCTTTATAAAATCCTCCCTGAATCACTCCAAAAAGAATCTGATCTTCTCTTTTGTGTACATTTAAACTTCTTTTTGCCCATTCAATTGTTATATCAAGTTCTCTTTTTGTTTCTGAGTGTGGACTTGGATAAGTTCCACATATATCAAGTGGAATTGCAATATCTGAACCAATCTTCTCTTGTGTTTCAATAACAAGTTCAGGTGTAAAAAAATGTTTAGATCCATCAATAAAAGATTTGAATTCTATACCTTCGGATGTAATTTTTCTTAAATCTTTTAACGATAGTACCTGAAATCCACCACTATCTGTAAGAACGGCACCGTCCCAGTCCATGAATTTATGAATGCCTCCAGCTTTTTCAATTGTTGAGGCACCAGGCTGTAAATACAAATGGTATGTATTTGCAAGAATAATCTTAAAGCCAATTTCTCTAATCTCATCTGATGTAAGAGTCTTAACAGTTGCTTGAGTCCCAACAGGCATAAAAACGGGAGTTTCAATGATACCGTGCGGTGTTTCAAACTGAGTAATGCGAGCTCTTGACCAATTATCCTCTGATAAAATTCTAAATTGAATATCAAACATCTTCTACCTCACAAAATTAGCATTGCGTCTCCAAAACTGTAGAATCTATATCTTTCTTTCACTGCAATATTATAAGCCTTTAAAATTAACTCTGTTGAAGCAAAAGCACCAACCAAAGCAAGAAGCGTCGTCTTTGGAAAATGGAAATTTGTAACCAATGCATCTACTATCTTAAAAGGATAACCAGGTTTAATAAAAAGGCGAGTTGAACCTGAGTAAGGCTTTAAAATATGATTTCTCGTTGAAGCTGTTTCAAGCACTCTTACTACCGTTGTGCCCACAGCAACTATTCTTCCACCAATTGCTCTTGCATCATTAATAACTTTTGCAGCTTCTTCTGAGATAAAAAATTCCTCTTCATGCATTTTGTGCTTATTTAGATCATCTTCTTTTATTGGCTTAAATGTCCCAAGACCAACATGCAAAGTAATGTATGTAATACAAACTCCCATTTCTTCAATTTGTTTTAAGAGTTCTTTAGTAAAATGAAGTCCTGCTGTAGGAGATGCAACAGAACCTAAAAGACTTGCATAGACTGTTTGGTATTCCTCCAAGTTTACTTTTGCCTTTATGTAAGGAGGAAGAGGAACTTCACCATATTTTAAAATCTCCTCCATTGGTAATGCACTTTCAAAATCAATTATGTTTTCACCAAATTCACCTTTAGAAATCACTTTAACAACAATTTCAGGATCCTTACTAACTATTATTTCATCTCCAACATGAACTCTATCGTTTGGTGATGTTAAAGCAAGCCATTGTTTATTAGAAAGATATTTAAGAAGGAAAATTTCTCTTTTGCCACCCGTTTTTCTATTTGTTCCCAAAAACCTTGCCTTCAAGACTTTACTATTGTTCAAAACAAGGCAGTCTCCTTTTTTTAAATATTCAACAATGTTATAAAATTTTCTATGTTCAATTTCACCTGTATCTCTGTGAACAACCATAAGGCGAGCATGATCCCTCGGATAAATTGGATGCTGTGCAATAAGCTCTTTGTCAAGATAGTAATCAAGAAAATCCAGATTTCCCATATCACTTAAAATTTGAAATTACGGACACTAAGTAATTCGAAAGAAATTGAAAGTAATGTTCTGAAATATAATAGGTTCTAGAACTTATAAGCATTTTAAAAAAATCATTATTCGAAACATTAAGATATAAAAATACAAATCCTAAAAGATGAATTAAAACAGCAATTATCGTAAATGATAGAGCAGTTCGTAAAACTCCACCAAGTATTACATCGATCCACTTCAAAAACGGACTAACTCTAAATACTTTTCTGACTATCAATGCAAATGCTTTTACAACTAAGATTACAACTATAAATATTACAACATAGGAAATTGCATTTAAAAGAAACTGGGCAAAGCGAAAAGTAATAAAGTCTTTTACAGTCCAAGAAGGATTAATACCATTTGTAATTATGAAATTTTCGAGCACTTTAGGAAGACGCATATCTACGATTGTTTTAGATACATTCTCAATAGTAGCACCAGCGTTCGAAAGACCATTAGGCACATTCACCAAAGGAGCAATTTTATCTGCAATAACTTTATCAAGATGAAAATTATTAGAAAGAAGAAAAGATAATTTAGGTGCAAGTGAATTTGACAAGATAAACGCCAAGGCAAATCCAATTATATCAAAAATCAAAAGAATTGCTCCTTTGTTTATCCCTATAAAAAACTCGGTTAACAAAAAAACAAATACAAAAAGATCTATATAATTTGTGTTCATACAAGGTAATTTTACCAATTTTTATATATTTTTCAAGGAGTCTTTTGAGGAACAAAATATTTTTTAAATTTTGCTAAATTTGAATAGTAGCCTTCAACATATAAGATTATACTCTCTTCTGTATCTTTTCGAGATAGTACATTTGCTGAACTGTAAATTTCATCAAGCAGATGAACATCTTTATAAGGCAAAATAATTTTTACTTTAACAATTAGCTCTTTAAGCATACTTACAATTTTTTCTTTTAGTTTATCAATGCCTAAACCTTCCTTTGCAGAAATAAAAATTGCATCCTTGTATATCGATTGAAGATAGTCAAGAGATTCTATATCACTTTTATCGATCTTATTAAAAACGGTTATGATAGGAATATCTTCTACCCCTAATTCTTTAAGTGTTTTAAGGACGATTTCCATTTTTTCTCTAAAAAGCGGATCTGTTATATCTATAAGATGTATGATTATCCAGGAATCAAGAATTTCTTCCAAAGTCGAACGAAACGCATAAATTAACTGTGGTGGCAAATCCCTTATAAAACCAATGGTATCAACGAAGATGGCAGAAATATTTTGCTTTATTTCGCCTAGACGTGAAAGGCTGTCAAGAGTCGCAAAAAGTTTATCTTCAACATAGGCTTCACTTTTTGTAAGTGCATTTAAAAGTGTCGATTTTCCAGCATTTGTATAACCAACTATCGAAATTATTGGAATATTACTTTTTGTTCTTCGCTTTCTCATCTCAAACCTATGTTTTTTTATTTCTTCAAGCTTTTTCTCAAGAATCTGGATTCTTTTTGCAATATAACGTCTTTTTAATTCAGTTCTTCTTTCACCAGGACCTTTCAAACCAATTTCAGAACCAGTTTGTTGGTCCATATCTACTTCTTCATGAACAATTTCAGGAAGACGCATTTTTAGTTGCGAAAGTTCAACTTGAAGTTTTGCTTCTGTGGTTCTTGCTCGCATAGAAAATATCATAAGAATAAGATGTGGTCGATCGATAACTGGTACTCTAATCTCTCTTGAAAGATTCCTCAACTGCAAAAATGTTAAAGTATTATCAATAAAAACGATTTTAGCTTCTGTAAGTTCTACAAGTTTTTTTATCTCCTCTATTTTTCCAGTGCCGAGGAAAGTAGAGTATCGAGGTTCTCGCAAAGAATATGTGGTTTCAGCAACTATCTCGTAGGAAAGCGTTTCTACAAGGAGTCTAAATTCCTCAAGATATTCTTCTCTTAGTTCTTTATTTTCCTTGTCTATGATATGTACAAGAATTGCGTTTCTTTCAGTCTTTTCCAAAAAGAACCCCTTTCAAAATCACTGAAATTACAGACAAAAGAAGAGAAGCAAAAACCGCATCCCAAAAAGAATAAACATGGAAACCTGGAACGATGAGAGATACAATTTTAAGCATTAGTCCATTTATAATAAAGGTAAAGAGACCTAAAGTAAGAAATATTAAAGGAAGCGATAAAAACATAAAGAATGGTCTTATAATAGAGTTTACGATACCGAAAATAAGACTTGCAGTAAGAATACTCAGAGTATTATCAAACCAAATACCAGGAATAATCAAACTTACAAGATAAAGTGCAACAGCGTTCACAATAAAGCTAACCAAAAATTTATTCTTCACTTTCTTCCTCCTTTATGCTTTTAGAATGCAATTCTTTAAAATATGCTCTTGCAAATCTGTGAGATTCATCTCTTATTTGCTGTAATAACTTTAAGACAGGAGAATCTCTATCAAGTTTTAACGGTTCGTTGCTTTTCTCGGTAAAGATTAACTCTTCTTTTTTTGCAAGCGATATAAAATCAACATCAAGATTGAGAATTTCTTTAACTTTTTTCCCAACTTCAAGCTGACCTAAGCCCCCGTCAATAAGAACAAGATTAGGAAAAGACTTTGAAAAATTAGGATTTACGTGAGTAAATCTTCTTAAGAGCACCTCATAAAGCATAGCATAGTCATTCGGTCCTTCTATAAATTTTATTTTAAATCTCCGATATTCGTCCTTATCTTTTTTTCCAGAAGTAAAAACAACCATTGATCCAACGGCAAATTTCCCTTGCACATTTGAAATATCATAACCTTCAATCCTTACAGGAATATGGCTCAAGCCAAGTGTTTCCTTCATTTGTAGCAAAATCGTTGGGGTATTATTTTCTCTTCTCTTGAGATAATTTTCAAGATGAAGCTTTGCATTATCCTTTGCAAGTTCTAAAACTTTCTTTGGCACAGTCCCCCGAACCCTTAAAATTTGGACTTTATGTCCCGTTTTTTCTGTTAAAAATTTTTCAAGTGAATGCCTACTTTCTATAGAACAATCAACGTAAATTTTATCAGATGTCGCATGCTGAGGGTAGGAAATTAAGAACTGTTCAATAAGGGTGGCCTTGTCTTCCAGAGATTCTAAAATGAATGGATAAAGGCTTACAACTCTTCCATTTCTTATTGTTACTTTTACCAAACAACTCTTATCCTTATCAATTTCACCTGTAATAAGATCAAAATTGATATTCTCCTCAGTTATAACACGCTGCGAGGAAAAAATTGCATTTAAACCATTAATGGCGTCACGATATATAATTGCTCGCTCAAACTGTAATTCCCTTTTCGCTTTTTCCATCTCATTTGCAAGGGTATTAATAATCGATCTATCCTCACTTCTCAAAAACTTTTTAAGATTTTCAACCGTTTTAAGATAGTCAGCTTTAGTTACAAGATGAGCACAGGGGGCAGAACAAAGACCAATTTGGTAAAGCATGCAGGGTTGATATTTCTTATCTTCACTAATTTTCAAATTACACGAACGAATTGGAAAGATCTTGCGCAAAGTCTTAATAGTAGTCTCCACTGCCTTCCCATGGGGAAATGGTCCAAAATAGCTTCCTTTTTCGCCTCTAACTCTATATACTTTTTGAATTTTTGGATATTCCTCATCTGTTATTTTAATGTAAGGATAATTCTCATCATCAACAAGTCTTACATTAAAAGGTGGCTTAAATTTCTTAATGAGATTATTTTCAAGAAGTAATGCCTCATCAGGATTATTAGTTACTATAAATTCAATTGTTTTTACCCTCGATAAAATTGCCTCACCTTTTATATCCTTTGGATTTTTATAAGAACTTAGCCTCTTTTTAAGAGATTTTGCTTTACCTACGTAAATTACTTTATTTGTTTGATCCTTTAAAATATAAACCCCGGATGAGTCTGGCAAGAATTCCAACTCCTCCGGGAATTTGAGACTATTTTGCATACTCTACATAGCGAATTTCTCTCACAACAGTTACCTTAATAATACCAGGATACACTAAAGACTCTTCAATTGTTCTTGCTACATCCTTTGCAATTTTTTGAGAAGTTTCTTCATCAACCTCTTCAGGGTTTACAAGTATTCTTACCTCACGTCCTGCCTGAACAACGAATGCCTTCTTAACACCATGAACAGAACTTGCAATTCTTTCTAACTCTTCCATCCTCTTTATGTAATTTTCAAGATCCTCTCTCCTTGCACCTGGTCTTGTTGCTGAAAGTGTGTCAGCAACCTGAACTATAACATCAAGGGCAGTTTCTTGTTTTATATCTCCATGGTGTGATTGAACTGCATGGATAACTGCTTCATTCTCTCCAAACTTTCTTAAAAGTTCACCACCGGTAAGTGCATGAGGCCCTTCATACTCCTGCGAAATAACTTTTCCTATATCATGCAGAAATCCTGCTCTTTTTGCGAGTATAACATTCTCTCCAATTTCTTGTGCTATAATTCCTGCAATTGTTGCAACTTCAAGTGAATGCTTAAGAAGATTTTGACCATAACTTGTTCTATATTTCATTTCCCCTATAATCTTTTTCAATTCATTTGGAAAACCATAAAGTGAGATGCTCATTAAAGCATCTTCTGCATCCTTTATAAGACTCTCTTCGAATTGCACTTCTGCCTCACTCACAAACTCTTCAATTCTTGCAGGATGGATTCTTCCGTCTATTATTAATTTCTCAAGAGCTCTTCGGGCAATTTCTCTTCTGATAGGATCAAAACAAGACAGTGTTACTGCTTCCGGCGTATCATCAATTAGTAAATCAACACCTGTTAAAGTTTCAAAAGTCCTAATATTTCTCCCTTCACGGCCAATTATTCTTCCTTTTAATTCGTCAGAGGGGAGTGGTACTACAGATACAGTAGTTTCTGCAACATAATCAATTGCGCAACTTTCCATTGCCTGTGAAAGTATGACTTTTGCTTTTTCTTTTGCAGTTGCCCTTATTTCTTCTTCAGCCTCAGCAATTTTCCTTGCTATGTCCTTTTTTAAACCTTCTTCAACTTCTCTAAGTATTATCTGTCTTGCTTCTTCTCGTGTTAAAGAAGCAATTTTAAATAGTTCTGTCTCAAGACTTTTAGATTTTTCTTCAATTTGTTTATTTAAAGCTATAAGATCTTCTTCTTTCTTTAAAAGATCTTTTTCTTTCTTATCAAGAAATTGAGCACGTCTATCAACAATCTCTTCTTTCTTTAATAGCCTGTTTTCAATTTCCTGGAGTTCCTTCTGCCTTTCTTTGTACTTACTTTCCAACTCCTGTATTTTCTTCTCTAACTCTTCCTTAGATCTAATTTTTAATTCTCTTTCCTGAACTTCCAATTTTTTTTCATTTTCTTCTTGCTTCTTTTTTAAATATTCATCTACTGAACCTATTTTAGATTTATAAATGTATCCCTGAATCACCCATCCTACAAGTGCACCAATAGCAAACATAAGTATAGTAACAAGGACATATAAAAAGTACGGAACTGACATTAACCTCACCTCCTCTATTATTTTTCGGCGAGGACTTCTTGAACGATATGAGGCCTAAAACCCTTTTGAATTAAATATGCATATAATTTTTCTTTTGGCTTTTTATCTAAGAAATATCTCGCATTATCTCTTTCTAATTCGGCTGTGTATGCATTGGTCAAAATATCTTGAAAATTTTTTAATCCACGTTTTTCAAGTTCCATTTTTATTTTTAAAAAACCATACTTCTTTTTTATATACTTATCTATAAGCCTCAAAGCATATCGTTCATCTGAAAGAAGTCCTCTTTCCTTTAATTTATCTATAATTTCATCAACGCCGCTATCAAAATACATACTAAGTTTTTCTCTCAATTCATACTCTGAATAATCTTTCCTTGAAAGTAAATTTAATGCATAATTCAAAATACTATTGGGCTTCTTCTTTCTTTGCAAAAAGTTTTTCATCGAGTTCTTTTTTTATCTTGCTAAGTAATTCCTCATTCGACTGTAATACTTTTATTGCGTTGTCTCTTCCTTGCCCTAATTTAATATCACCATAGGAGAAGAAAGAGCCGCTTTTCTTGATAATTCCGTTATCCACAGCTACATCAAACAAGTCTCCAAGCCTTGAAATTCCTTCACCAAATATTAGATCTACAACTGCTTCTTTGTAAGGTGGTGCAACTTTATTTTTTACAACTTTTATTCTAATCCTATTGCCACGATCTGCTCCATCACCAGAAATCGATTCAACACGTCTTACATCAAGTCTAACGGAAGCATAAAATTTAAGTGCACGCCCTCCTGGAGTCACCTCTGGGTTACCAAAAACAACACCTATTTTCTCACGCAACTGGTTTATAAAAATCATGCATGTTTTTGATTTGTTAATTGTTCCTGCAAGTTTTCGTAAAGCTTGGGACATTAGCCTTGCTTGGACTCCCATAAAGGAGTCGCCCATGTCTCCTTCTAATTCTGCTTTAGGGACTAAGGCAGCAACTGAATCAAGCACCACAATATCTACAGCACCAGATCTTACAAATATATCAATAATATCGAGTGCTTGTTCTGCATAATCTGGTTGAGAAACTATAAGATCGTCAATATTTACGCCAAGACTTTTCGCATATTCTGGCGAAAAGGCATGCTCTACATCTACAAATAGAGCTTTTCCGCCCATACGCTGAGCATTTGCAATTGCCTCAAGCGCAAGGGTTGTTTTTCCGCTTCCCTCTGGTCCAAAAATTTCAATGATACGACCTCTTGGAAATCCTCCTACTCCTAAGGCAAGATCAAGCGAATAGATACCAGTAGGAATTGCTTCTATAATTAAATTTGCCTTTTTATCGCCAAGCCGCATTACTGAACCTTTTCCATATTCCTTTTCAACTTGCATCATCGCAAGTTTAAGAGCTTGTTCCTTGTCGTTTTCATTATTTGCCATACGCGTCAACCTCTCTTTTTTATTTATTATACTGATTAATTGTGAAAATTAAAAGTTTCAATTTCCTTATAAATAGGCCCAGTATTCATCAGTATACTTTCATAAACTGTAAGTCCGAAAGCATTTACGATAAAACCAAAATCTCCAAACTTATATTCGTCCAGGTTTACATAGCTTGTCCTGCATCTTCCAAAGGTAATATGAGGGACATAAGATTCTTCGCGCTTAAAATGATACCTCTCAAAATCCTTGTCAAGTCTTCTCATTATACTTTCAATATTCTTATCAACGTCAACTATTGAAAAAAATAAAACTCTTGCAAAGTCTCTTTTTGGAAAACCAGAGATACCCTTAATTTCAAACGAAAAAGGTTTGCTAAATTTTGAAGTTTCTTCAGTAATTTTAAATACTTCTTTTAGAAACGACTCTTCTATTTCTCCAAGAAACTTTGTTGTAACATGTAGGTTATTCTTTGAAACCCACTTTATATCACCTTTAATTTCCTTTTTGATATCTTCCAAAATTTTAAAAAGTCTCTCTTCATAGGATGTTGTTTTTAGAGCAATAAATACTCTCATTTTATTACCTCAACCAACCATTCATAAGGATTAACCTGTCTAACAATCCCCCTGTAAATTCCACCTTGTTTTAGTTTTCCCTTTACTATCACAACATTGTCAATATCGGGAGCATCATAAATAGAGCGCCCATAAGAATTTTTAGAAGTAGAATCATAATAATCAACGATAAAAGATATCTCTTTACCAACAAATGACTTACTTCTCTTAATAGCAAGTTTATCTTTCAGTTCATTTAATCTTTCAAATCTCTCTTGTTTAATTTCTTCCTCGACTTGTTTCATATTGTAACTTATTGTACCATATTCATTCGAGTATTTAAAAATGCCAATATGGTCAATCTCATATTTTTCAATAAATTTCTCAAGTTCCTTGAAATCATCTTCTGTTTCTGTTGGAAAACCTACAATCACAGAAGTTCTAAAAGCTATGTGAGATGATTTCATACTTTCAACAATTTGTTCAAGGTCTTTTTTAGAGTACATACGCAACATTGCTCTAAGCATCCTATCTGATGCATGCTGAATTGGCATATCAATGTATGGCACAACTTTTTTTGATCTTTTAATGTAGTCAATTACTTTATGCATATAAGGGGAAGGATATGTGTAAAGAAGTCTTATCCATGATACTCCATCTATTTTTTCTAATTCCTCCAAAAGATCAACCAATTTAACTTGTTTATACAAATCAATACCATATTGTGTTGTATCTTGTGCAATCAAAACAAGTTCCTTGACACCATTTTTAGAGAGGGCTTCTGCTTCATGAACAAGAAAATCTATATCAAAACTATGTGTATCACCCTTTATTTTTGGTATAAGGCAAAAGGCACAACGATGAGAACATCCATCAGCAATCTTTAGATAACTGTAATGCGATAAAGTAACCTGAAGTCGGGGCAAATCTGCGTATTCAGGGGTCTTATCAACATAAACTCCACCATTTTCTATCGCCAATAATACATCTTTGAGATTATTCGTTCCAACAAAACCATCAACAAAAGGAAATTTCTTTTTAAGATTTCCAACATCTAATGATGGATAACAGCCAATAACAATCAATTTTTCAATTTTCCCTTTTTCCTTCTTTTCTATAAATTCCTTTATTACTTCTTCACTTTCTTCTCTTGATTCCTTAAGAAATGCGCATGTATTAATCAAAACGATATCTGCATTATCAGTACCAAATGTAATTGAATACTTGGAGGAAACTTCACCAAGTACCCTTTCAGAATCAACAAGATTTTTAGGACAGCCTAAACTAATTAAAGAAACTCTTTTCATGGAATTTTTATCTTTTCTACTCCATTTGGAGTGTATTTATATTCAACAACAGTTTCACTACTACTTACAATTCCAAGATCTTTGCCATTATAGATAACACTAACAACTTTTGCATTTCCAAACCGAATTTGTATATAATTGTTTGCATGCAGTTCCAAAGTCTCATTTGCATTTATAAATCTTTGCGTATATTTTCCATCCACAGTAATGCCAAGCCAACACCTTCCATTGCCTTTTAGTGTAATGCTCACAGGATAGACAAGGTTTTCTGTTTGAGAAGTGGTTGGTGTTGAAGGAGCTTTTTGTACTGGAGAATTAGTTTGTGGAGGAGACTCAGTTTTTTGGGGTAAAGTTTCAGTTTGAGTGATATTTTCTTTCGGAGCAAATGAAGATCCACTGTTTTTACTTTTTTGCACAATAGCCAGAGCAATTCCAATAATAATTAACAAAACGATTACTAATACAATTAATCCAATATTCTTATTTTTTGTTTTATAAACGATTTCCTTTTTTTTAAAAAGCTCCTTGTACTCGCTTAAAAGAGGTTGAGAATCAATTCCTAAAAAGTCCGCATATTTCTTAATATACGAAAGAATAAAACCATCAAATTCAGAACCAAAGTCGTCATTTTCAATTTTTTCAAGATAATATTCTCTTATAAGGGTCTCCTTAGAGATGTCCTCAAGTGCTAAATTTCTTTTTTCACGTTCTTCTCTAAGTATCTTCCCTATGCTCATTTTCCAGTGCAATATTCAGTGCTTCCTCAACATTATCTATAAAGTAAAATTTTATGTTGGATCGAACTTTTTCGGGAATATCCTCAACATCAATTTCATTTGCTTTAGGCAAAATTATTGTTCTAATATTTGCTCTGTATGCCCCAAGTACTTTTTCCTTTATCCCGCCTACCGGCAACACTCTACCTCTAAGGGTAATTTCGCCAGTCATTGCAACATCTTTATTAACTGGGACTCCTTTCAAAACAGAAACAAGTGCAACAAACATTGTAATTCCCGCAGATGGGCCTTCTTTAGGCACAGCTCCTTCAGGTACGTGGATATGTATATCATACTTATCATAAAAATCTGGTTGAATACCAAGTTTTTCTGCATTAGCCCTAATGTAACTCAATGCGGCTTGAGCAGATTCTTTCATCACATCACCAAGTTGTCCTGTAAGGATTAAACTTCCCTTTCCTGACATTTTTGTTGCTTCAATATAAACGATATCGCCTCCTGCAAGTGTCACAACCATACCACAAGCAACACCCACAAGGCTTTTCTTTTCTTGTAACTCCCTTGAAAACTCTGGTTTACCAAGGTACTTACGCAAGTTTTCTTCCGTAATTCTTCTCCTGATTTTTCCTTTTTCAGCTTTTTCTTTTGCAACTTTTCTTATTATCTTTGTGATAGTTCTTTCCAAATTTCGCAGGCCTGCTTCCCTTGTATATTCATTTATAATTTTAAGAATTGCTTTCTCAGAAATTACTAAGTCCTGAGGTTCAAGACCATGTGCTTCAAGTTGCTTTGGGATAATAAACTTCTTTGCAATTTGAAGTTTTTCTTCATCAATATAGCCAGGCAATGTCAAAACTTCCATTCTATCAAGAAGCGCTGGAGGTATAGTATCAACTACATTTGCAGTTGTTATAAAAAGCACCTCTGATAGATCAAATGGTAATTCAATATAGTGATCAGAAAAGGCATTATTTTGTTCTGGATCCAATGCCTCAAGAAGTGCTGCAGTTGGATCCCCTCTAAAATCAGCCCCAACTTTATCAATCTCGTCTAAAAGGAAAACTGGGTTTTTCACTCCTGCTTGCTTTATTCCTTGAATAATTCTTCCTGGTAATGCACCAACATAGGTTCTTCTATGTCCCCTTATCTCTGCTTCATCTCTGATACCACCAAGAGAAACTCTTACAAATTTTCTTCCAAGTGCTTCAGCAATAGATTTTCCAAGGGAGGTTTTTCCAACACCTGGTGGACCAACAAAACAGAGAATTGGGCCTTTTACATCGCTTTTTAGTTTCTTGACTGCAATTAATTCAAGAATTCTCTCTTTCACATCTTTTAAGTCATAGTGATTTTTATCAAGAATTTCCTGTGCCTTTTTTATGTCAATTGTATCTGTTGTTGCTTTATCCCATGGAAGTGCAAGAAGCCAATCTATATAATTTTGAATCACACCACTCTCAGGACTCATTGGTGGTATCTTTTTGAGCTTTTCAAGTTCTTCGTTAATCTTATCCACTACATATTTGGGAAGCTTTCTTCCCTTCATCTTATTCTTTATCTCGGATATAGTTCCTGCTCCTTCTCCTTCTTCGCCAAGTTCTCGTTCAATTTCCTTTAGTTTTTCCCTTAAAAAGTATTCTTTTTGGCTTTTTTCAATTCTATTTCGTACCTCTTCGTCAATTTTTCTTGATATTTCAAGAATTGTATTTTCCCTTTCAAGAACTTCATGTAGATAGTTTAACTGTTCCTTTACATCTGTCATTTCAAGGATTTTTTGCTTTTCTTCAACAGGTATAAAGAGGTTTGACACTACTACCATTATAAGCCTATCTGGAGAATCAACATTTGTCAAACTGAGAATTGCATCCTGAGGAACCTTTTTATTAAGTTCTGAATAAAGAGCGAATTTATCGGAAACAAGCCTCATCAAAGCTTCTGTTTCTGTAGACGATTCAAAAGTGCTTTTTAGGGGCTCAACATAGACATGCCAAACTGTTGGAGATAAGTCGAATTGGGTTATCTTTACTCTTTCAATTCCTTCAACTATTATCCTGTATGTGCCATCAGGAAGTCTTAAGACCTGAATAATTTCACATCCAACACCAACATCGTATACATCCTTAGGTTCAGGTTCTTCAATAAGTCCATTTTTCTGTGTTGAGACAACAATTAACTTATCGGTTGCAAGTGCTTCTTCTATTGCATTTATTGATTTTGGACGGCCAACTATAAGTGGCACGACCATCCCTGGAAATATCACTATTCCTCTTAGTGGAAAATATGGTGCATAATTTTTTTTCCAATTTCTTTCATTCATAAGTTTACCTCCACTCTACGCTGCCTCTTTAAGAGCGACTCTTTCATTCTTTGCATTCAATAAAATTGGTTCAACATCATCTTCGAGAAAGGCTCTTGTTATAATACACTTTTTGATAGATTTATTTTGAGGTATCTTATACATAAGTTCTATCATTGATTGTTCCATAACTGAACGTAAACCTCGGGCACCAATATTAAGTTCTAATGCTTTATCTGCAATATAATCAAGAGCTTCCTTCTCAAATTCAAGGGAAACTCCATCAATCTCAAACATCTTCTGGTACTGTTTTACAAGTGCATTTTTTGGCTCAATTAAGATCCTAACAAGTTCTTCCTTTGTAAGTTTGTTGAGTTTTGCTATGACTGGGAACCTTCCTACAAATTCAGGAATCATTCCAAATTTTATCAAGTCCTGAGGCAAAATTCTTGAATTTTCGTTATCATCAGTTAAAATTTCTTGTGCAAAACCAATTCTTCTCTTTTTAATCCTTTCTTCAACAATTTTTTCAATACCTTCAAAAGTTCCGCCTCCAATAAAAAGAATATCTTTTGTATTTACCTTAATAAATTCTTGGAGTGGATGCTTTCTTCCTCCTTGTGGAGGAACATTTGCAATTGTACCCTCAAGGATTTTAAGCAAACCCTGTTGAACCCCTTCCCCTGACACATCTCTTGTAATAGAAGGGTTCTCGCCTTTTCTTGCAATTTTATCTATCTCATCAATGTATGCTATTCCTTTCTCTGCTTTTGAAACATCAAAATCAGATGCAATAAGAAGTCTCTGTATGATACTTTCTACATCTTCTCCAACATATCCAGCTTCTGTAATGCTAGTTGCATCAGATATTGCAAGTGGTACATCAAGAATTTTTGATAATACTTTCGCAATAAAAGTTTTTCCAGAACCAGTTGGACCAATTAACAAAATATTACTCTTTTCTATTTCAACTTCTCCTTCATTTTGGAAAATTCTTTTATAGTGATTGTATGCTGCAACGGAAATCACAAGTTTTGCTTCTTCTTGACCAATTATATACTCGTCAAGAAATGACTTTATTTCACTTGGAAGAGGTATATGTTTTTTTGACTGTTTCTTCTTTCCTTCATGCACAAGTAGATTGTATGCCTTTACAACACACTCATCGCAAATATATACACCATCAGGACCAGTGATTAGCTTATCAACCTCACTATAAGATTTTCCGCAAAAAGAACATCTTGGTTCTTCCATACCTTATCCTATGGCTCTCTTATAGATATAATTTGGTCTATAATCCCATACTCTTTAGCTTCTTCAGGAGACATAAAGTAGTCTCTTTCAGTATCTTTTTGGATCTTTTCAACCGGTTGTCCCGTATGTTTTGAAAGTATCTCATTTATCATGCGTTTTATCCTAATAAGTTCTTTTGCCTGTATTTCAATATCAGTAGCTTGACCTTGCGCACCACCCCAGGGTTGATGGATAAGTATTCTTGAATGTGGAAGAGCGTATCGCTTTCCTTTCCTTCCTGAAGCAAGAATAACCGCAGCAAGAGACGCAGCCTGCCCTAAACAAATTGTTGCAACAGGCGCTTTTATATACTGCATAGTATCATATATGGCCATTCCAGGAATGACTTCTCCACCAGGGCTGTTAATGTAAAGATATATATCCTGAGTTGAATCAAGAGATTCAAGATAGAGAAGTTCAGCAACAATTAAATCTGCATGAATTGTTTCAATCTCTCCTGTCAAGAAAATAATTCTATCTTTTAATAGCCTTGAGTAAATATCAAAGCTTACTTCACCTCTTCCTGTTGTTTCAACTACACTTGGAATAATTGGCAAATCACTCACCTCCAAACAATATTATAGTATTTTCCTTCAATATTGAAATAGCTTTGTTTTTTAAAATCTCATTCTTTATATATCTTACAATTTCATCATTCAGTTTTGCTGTACCTTTCTCAATATGTTCCTCCATAAGAATTCTTTCAAACTCCTCTTCAATTTCTTCCTTAGATACAGTGAGCCCTTTCTTTCTTATGATTTCCCTCAATATAAGAGTTTCCAATAATTCCTGAATAATATTTTTCTTAATTTCTTCCTTGAATTGAAGAACGGTTTTTCCTTCTTTTTCAAGGAGAGATTCGAGCTTCAAACCATGCTTCAGATACTCAGTTTCATACTCTTTATAACGAGATTCAACCTCTTCTTCAATGTACTTTTGGGGTAGCTCAACGTTTAACTCTAATGCAAGATCATGTAATGCTTCTCTTCCCCTATTCTCTTCTAATTGGAGTTTCTTATTCTCAAGAAGTTCAGATTTTATTTTCTCCTTTAGTGCATCTAAGGAATCTGAGCCAATTTCCTTAGCAAAATCGTCGTTTATTTCGGGGATTTTCTTTGTTTTTATAGAAACAACTCTAAATTTTATGACCGTATTTTGTGTTTGAACTTCAAATTCATCATCCACAACTTTCCCTAAAACTAATTCATTAAAATTTCCAACTACCTTATCTTTTCCAACTTCGACTGTTATGGTTTGTTCCTCTTTGTCCCCAATTTTATATGCAACTTCAATTATATCTCCATTTTCTACAGGGGAATTCTTAGGTTCAAGTTCTGTAAAAGTTTCTTGAAGTTCCTTTAATTTTTCTTCAATCTCACTTTCACTAATTTCAATTGTTCTTTTTATCTCTATTTTTCTATCAGGATCAAATTCAATTTGTGGAAGAAATTCAACTGTAACCTCATAAACAATTCTATCGTTTGAAAATTCCTTTACATCGACAGAAGGCTTTGTAAAAGGATCAATATTTTCCTTTTCAAGAAATTCAGGTATAGATTTATCAAGGAGTAGTTCAAAAGCTTCTTCAAGCAAGCGCTCAGGGCCAATGTAAGCAGAGCCTACCTCATATGGAGCTTTTCCTAAACGAAAACCTGGAATTTTTATTTTTTTTGAAAGATTAAGATAAGCTTCTTTTTTTGCATTCTCAATTTCATCCTTACTGTGAGTAATTTCTCCAACAATTTTTGACTGAGTTTTTTCTTTTACTATGTAATCCATTTTTCACCTCTCCATAAAATAGTCCAACATATTTTAATAAAAACTGTAAAAATAAAAAATGGTGCGAAGGGCGGGAGTTGAACCCGCATGAGTTTCCTCACTGGATCCTAAGTCCAGCGCGTCTGCCAGTTCCGCCACCCTCGCACTCTTATTGTCCTTGAAATAAAAATGGTGGGTTCTGCGGGGCTCGAACCCGCAACCTACGGATTAAGAGTCCGTTGCTCTACCAGTTGAGCTAAGAACCCACATATATATAAAATGGCGCGCCTAGCAGGAGTCGAACCCGCAACCAACGGATCCGAAGTCCGTTGCTCTATCCAGTTGAGCTATAGGCGCACGTGGTGCGCCCAACAGGATTCGAACCTGTGGCCTGCGGATTAGGAATCCACCGCTCTATCCTTCTGAGCTATGGGCGCCTTGGGGTGGGTGAGGAGACTCGAACTCCCAACGGCCGGATCCACAGTCCGGTACTCTAACCAGTTGAGCTACACCCACCATAAATGGCGCGCCCAGCCGGACTTGAACCAGCGACCGACGGATTAGAAATCCGTTGCTCTATCCTGCTGAGCTATGGGCGCACCTAATGGTCGGGGCGGAAGGATTTGAACCTTCGACCTTTTGGTCCCAAACCAAACGCTCTAGCCAAACTGAGCCACGCCCCGATCAGGCAAGTATATTGTATTTAGTTTATAAAAAAAATCAAGAGGTTTTGCATAATATTTAACCGCTCTCATAAAAAAGAGGGAAGACAGATTCGTCTTCCCTCAAACATAAGCCCTAAAGCACTATCTTACACCAATTCCTCTTTCTTTTTCCGTTCCTGGAATAATATTATCAAGAATTCCTGCGGTAATTCCACCGACAGCCATGCTTGTGTGCAATATTCCATTAAGTATATTTGCAAGCCATGTTGCACCCGGAATTGTTATTGGATGTTGAGATATGACAGGTGGTAGTCCAAGACCAAAAAGGAATGCAAACCCAAGGATCATAAGATTCCTTGTTGAAGTTACATCAGCACGTGCAAAAACCTGGACTCCAAGAGCACCAATAAGGCCAAAAAGTGAAAGGTATGCTGCTCCAATTATAGGAGTCGGCAAGGTACCGATTATAGTTCCTACTTTCCAAAGGAAACCAAAGACAATAAGAATAACCGCACCTGTTCTAATAACTCTTCTTGATGCAATTCCTGTAAGAGCAATAACTCCAATATTCTCCGTATAAGATGTCGTTCCAACACCACCAAGGATACCAGAAATAATGCATCCAAGACCCTCGGAACCAATTCCTTTTGAAATCATTTCAGGCGTTGGATCTGGAAGACCTGATGCATAAGAAACACTATGATAGTCTCCAAACGATTCTATCATTGAAGAAGTATAGGCAGCAAGAATTGCAGCAAATCCAAATGAATCGAATTTAAAAACATTACCATACCTTAATGGTTTTGGCCACACAATCCAAGGAGCTTCTGCAATTGCTTTTAAATTCACAAACATAGGATGCCCTTCAGGAAATAGCTTTACTAAAGTACCAATAAGTGCAAAAAGATAAAGGATCGCAATTGCAATAAATACAGGAAATGAATTAATTTTGCTATTCTTTACAATTAAAGCGAAGGTAAAAATTAAAATGACTCCGGCAATAGAGACTGGCCAGAAGCTTGATGCTGTACTAACTGCAACTGATGCAAGACTAAAACCTATTAGCATAATTGTAGGTCCTATTACAACAGGAGTAATAACCTTCTTCAACAAACCAATTAAACCCGAATAACCAACAATTAACTCATAAATACCACCATAAACTAAAGCACTTCCAAGGGCTGTCATCATCTCATTTACACCACCGCCACCTTTTTTAACATTATCAAAAATTGCAGTAGCAGCAGGAATAAAGGAGAATGATGATCCCTGAACAATCGGAAGTCCAGATCCAATTCTTGAATCACACTGTAAAAGTGTTCCAATTCCTGTTACCATGTAAACAGTAGCAATAAAAATACCTAGTTGTTGAGGATTCATTCCCATCGCCTGACCAAAAAGAATGGGAACCAGTGTTGTTGCCCCAAAAAGTGTTAGAATGTGCTGCAAGCCAGCTACAATAGAAAATCCCCATGGCGGATAGGAATCCACTGGCCATGGTACAATTCTTGTTGCCTTGAATTGTTCTTCTGCCATTTTAAACCTCCTTTTTAAAATTTTTTTGTTTTTAGCCTTTTCAGAACTTCTAAATTTTAAGCACTTTTCGATATTTTCTTACCTCTATCACCTCCTCCCAACTTAAGTGGGTGCCTAACACGACACCCACATTTTTGACATTTATACTTCAAAACTAAGAGGATTTTTCATTAAGACCATTTATAATTTTCTCAGCAGTTATTGGTGGGTTCTTTATTCTTATATTTAGCGCATTTTCAACAGCGTTTGCAATAGCGGGCATTACAGGGATCATTGTATGTTCAGCAATCCCTCTTGCTCCAAATGGACCATCTGGTTGAGGCACTTCAACTATAATCGGATGCATTTCTCTCGGCACGTCAAGTGCAGTTGGAATCTTATAGTCTGTAAAGTTAGGATTGAGAATTCTTCCATCATCTGAAAACTTGACTTCTTCCCAGAGTGCAGTTCCTAAACCTTGCACAAAACCGCCTTCTATCTGTTGCTTCACAATATCTGGGTTTATTGCCTTTCCTGCATCAAAAGCCTCAGCCATTCTTAAAACCCTAATTCTTCCAGTCTCAGTATCAATCTCAATCTCGACGGCACCTGCACCAGTTGTATAGTGAACATTAGGATGACCACCCTGGCCTGTTTCAGGATTCACCTTCGCCGAGGTAAACTCTGGCATAAACGATCCTCTACCAAGAATTGGACCTCCACGATAAGTCCCATCATGCATCTGTACTCCATCAATTACAAAACTCTCAAATGGAACCTCGAAATCAGGTTTTGTATAACACTTAACCTTCCCGTCTTCAAGATAAAGATTTGCTTTTTCTATATGGTAAGCCCTCGAAATTACGTCAAGAATTTGCTCTTTTGCATCAATTGCCGCACGCCTTACAGCATTTCCACAAGACCAGGTCACATGTGAAGCAACAGTTTGCCACTCATATGGGTTTCTATCGGTATCTGGAAGTTCAACTCTAATTTTTTCGAGAGGAAGCGAAAGTTCTTCTGCTGCAATTTTGGCCATTGCAGTTAAGAACCCTTGCCCAAGCTCCATTCCTGACACAAGCACATTAATACTCCCATCTTCAGAAAACTTAATAAAAGCAGCAGACGACTCATTTGCGGGCATTGCTGGTGCTTTCCAAACTGCCGCAAACCCTTTTGCCCTAACTTTGTGAGGTTCAGATGGTTTTTGAGATGGCTTATCCCACTCTATTGCCTTTGCAACCTCATCAATACACTGAAGTATTCCAGTTGGTCCCATTTCAACACCATAGGCAACCGTGTCACCTTCTTGTATTGCATTCTTCTTTCTAAATTCAACAGGATCCATACCAATAGCTTTTGCAACTCTATCCATGTGGCTTTCAAGTCCGAAGTGAAATTCTGAATATCCAAAGCCTCTATACGCTCCACAGGGAGGTCTATTGGTATAAATTGCAAATGAGTCTATCCAAACATTTGGAATTCTATAAGGTCCGATGGCTGAAAATCCTGTTGCATTGACTACGTTTGAACCATACTCAGCAGATGCTCCAACATCCCAATAGAGTTGATGCTTTAATGCAACAATTGTCCCATCTTTCTTCACACCCATCTTAATATACGCATGAAGTTCTTGACGCATCGAGGTATCATAGAACTCTTCTTTCCTTGTATACCTTATTTTCACAGGATGCCCAGGAACTTTCAATGCACAAGCTGCAGCAACAACTTCCATATTTACACCTGCTTTTCCTCCGAATCCACCACCAACATAAGGAGCGATAACTCTAATATCTTTATGCTTCATTTTAAACGAACGAGCAATTATATTTCGCTGGGTATGTGGTGATTGTGAAGAGTTCCACATTGTCAATCTGCCATCAGGAGTATATAATGCTGCAGATACATGCGTTTCAATAGGTGCATGAACTACATGGGGCACAACATACCAATCTTCCAAAATAAAATCTGCTTCTTTGAATGCTTCTTCAATATTACCTTTTCGAATTTTTCTTACGTGGGCTATATTAGTACCTGGTTGAGGATAAAGCCAGGGAACAACTTCGTAATTTCCAAGATCCGGATGAACTAAAGGTGCATCTTCCTTAATTGCAACAAGGGGATCCTGAATTACAGGAAGTGGTTCATATTCTATTTCTATAAGTTTAACTGCTTCATCTGCAATTTCTTGAGTTGCAGCAATTACCGCTGCAACATGTTGTCCAACGTAACGAACTCTATCAAGAGGAAAAACATAATTATCTTTAAGATAAAGACCGTACCTATATGGGAAATCTTTTCCTGTAACTACCGCATAAACGCCATCAAGTGCTTCAGCTTTAGAT
Source organism: Caldisericum sp. (assembly GCF_049967455.1). Lineage (NCBI taxonomy): Bacteria > Pseudomonadati > Caldisericota > Caldisericia > Caldisericales > Caldisericaceae > Caldisericum > Caldisericum sp. The sequence goes on from NZ_JBMFSR010000001.1 coordinate 51,466, forward strand.
GTGTCAATTCTCTTAATTATAGCATGTGCATATGGACTTCTCAAAATTGAAACATAAAGGGTTGCAGGACCTAGGTCGATATCATCTACGTATTTGGCTGCTCCAGTAATTTTTTCGAGCCCATCAAGCCTGGTTGCTTCATGCCCGACGTATTTAAGCTCTAATTCTTTCATAACTCCCTCCTATCCCTTTTTTGCTACATCCAAAATTGCTTCAACAATAGAATTGTATCCTGTACATCTGCAGAGATTTCCTGCAATGTATTCTCTAATTTCTTCTTCATCTGGATGAGGGTTTTCATTTAAGAGTTCTGTTGCTTGAATTATCATGCCTGGCGCACAAAAACCACACTGAAAAGAATTATGTGAAAGAAATGATTTTTGGAGTGGCGTAAGACCATTTGCTTGAAGACCCTCAAGAGTTGTTATTTCATGACCATCAACTTCAATTGCATAAACTATGCATGACCTAATTGCTTTACCGTCAAGCAAAACGGAGCAAGCTCCACATTCACCTCTCCCACAACCGTATTTAGGGCTCTTAACTCCAAGTTTATCTCGTAAAACTTCAAGGAGTTTTTCGTATGGTTTTACTTCAACCCACACCTTTTTACCATTTAATATAAAATTTATCTCTTTTTTCTGCATGTTACCCTCCTAAACTAAATTCGTCCCATAAATAGGACCATTTCCATGGAGCCTTTCATATGAAGCTTTTAGAGATCTCTTGAATAGAACACCACTTACATGCAATCTATATTCCTTGCTTGCTCTAACATCTGAAATTGGCGATATAGATTTAAGCGCAATGGGAATAGCCTCTTGTATAAGCGAATCACTTAATTCTTTTCCTTTTAAGAATTCTTCAACTTCAAAGGCTCTAACTGGTGTTGGAGCAACAGCGCCGAATGATACACGATATTCGAGATCCTCAGAGATAAATGTTGAAACGCCAACCTGTGCAAGATCTTCGCCATCATAACGACCAAGTTTGATATAGTTTGCACCATACTTTCTTGGTTCAAGAGGAATTCTAATTCCTGTAGCAATTTCGGTAACTTGAAGAACAGTCTTTCTTGGACCTGTAAAAAACTCTACTATAGGAATAAGTCTATCACTGTCTCCTTTAACCTCAACAAGGGTATTAAGAATAAGAAGTGTTGGCGCTGAATCAGCAGAGGGAACTGCAGAACAGATATTGCCCAAAAGTGTTGCCCTATTTCTTACACCAACCGAGGCAACAGTTTTTGAAGCTTCAAAAAGCACTGGAAAGTACTTCTTAACCAAATCAGAGTGAATTATTTCAGAAAAAGTTGTTAGTGCTCCAATCCAAAGATAGTTATTCTCCCTAACTTCAATTCCTTTTAGGATATCAAGTCCTTTTAGATCAATGATATAATCTGGAGAAAGCATCCCATCATCAACCATAACTGCAACATCAGTACCACCCGCAAGCAGTTTTGCCTTTCCACCAAATTCCTTTAGTAACCGCAGCGCTTCCTCAATTGTTCTCGGTTTAAAGTACTCAAAGGTCTTCATATAAACCTCCTACTATGGAGCCCACGCAACTATACGTGTCCAGGCTGACTCCATTTCAATTCCCTTAACGTTAAAAGCTCCGACATAAACTCTTTTGTTGCTGAGTTTATCAATGTCTCCACCAAGATTTTCTGCATGAACTAATCCCCTTGGGAAGAGTTTGAGATGCATAATTTGGTAGAATTCTTCAGGTGGGAACATTTCATCCCAGGATTTACCATACTTTTCTTTTAATTTTTTCTCAGCTTCAAGGAACAATTTTGGATGCCAATTCCTTAGTATTGTATTCATTGGGTGATCTGCACTTCCACAGTCAACACCAATCCATTTGAATTGCATCTTCAATGCCCAATCAGGAAAATCAGGACTTGGTCCAGGGTGCTTTACCATATATCGCACTTCGTCTGCTTCTTTTTCATACCATGCATATCTATGGTACCCAGTATTAATAATAAGAATATCTCCTGGTCTTATATCAGCTTTCCTCATAAGCATTTCTGGAGTATATAGATCGTAATCCCCCACTTCATCAGAAATATCTACAACAACCCCAGCACCTACCCATTCTTCAAGTGGTACAGCACCAATGGCTCTACCTGCCCCATAAAAATGAATTTCTCCATCCATGTGAGTGCCAACATGATTGCTCGATGTGATAATCTGTCCGTTTGCACCTTGACCTCTATCGGCACCAGCAATACGTTTGAAATATTGAATCCCAAGTGGCATATAACTCGGCCACGGTGGTGTGTGTACACTAAGAGGTTGAGTTAAATCATACATTTTGACTTCTTCAGTCATTAACTTAATAAATTCTTCTGTTGTCATGATATTTTGCCTCCCTTATTATGAATATTTTTTTACAAAAGCAATTAATGCCTTTTTAAATACTTCAATTGGTGCATCAACAAGTCCTGCGCCTACTTGTCCGATGCCCGGCATTTTATGAGCAATACCTGTGTCGATAAAAGGCGGAATTCCTTTTTCAACAACAGACTTTATATCTATACCAGTCGGTGTACCTCTGAAATTCAAGTAAGGAATTTGATAAGTTGTATTTTCACCAATGGTTATCTCATACATCATTTTCGTCTTATTAACCGCTTCTTGAGGTGTGCCACCAGTGAATTGAACAATTGCAGGTGCAGCAGCAATTGCAAAGCCACCCCATCCTGCAGTTTCTGTTATTGAGCTATCACCAATATCTGGATTTGCATCTTCTTTGGTAAATCCGGGGAAGTAAAGTGCATTAGGAGGAACTTCTGCTGGTGCTGTAAACCATTCGTCACCTAAACCAGAAACCTGAATTCCAAAATCTGTTCCATTTCTTGCCATTACAACAACCATTGTAGAACCTTCAATATTTCTTGCAGCATCTAGACTTGCTTTTGCAGTTACCATTGAAAGATTAAGGAAGAAATGATCATTACCATCAATAAATTTAAGAACACGTTCTACAACATCTGGATCATTAGTGGTTTTTACAATTGCAGGAGCAAGTTGTCTAAACAAAAGGGATGTTGCAGCCCTGTTTCTGTTATGCCCTTCGTCTCCCATATGAAGAGCCTGTGCAAGAATGTTTTTGAGATCAATTCCACCAAGATATTCAATTGCCCTTGAAATAGTTGGGTAGAGAACCTTCTCCATCCACTTTAGTCTTTCAATTACCTCTTTTGAATATGCACCCATTCTAAGAACTTTTCCTAGTCCTTCGTTCATATTAGTGTAAGCCTTATTACCATATGTCTCATTAACAACCTCAAAAACTGGCATTGAAGGAGAGACAACACCTGCCATAGGTCCTACTGCCTGATGTTGGTGACACGGAGAGAATTCAATTTTTCCTGATTGTGCAAGTTTTTCGGCTTCTTCAAGAGTTTCAGCCCATCCTTCATAAATTATCGCACCAAGAACTGCCCCCTTCATTGGACCACACATTCTGTCCCAAGTCACTGGGGGACCAGCATGTAGCAGCATATTCTTCTTCATACCGGGTATAAGGTCGATTGCCTTTCCCATACGCACAAGTTTTGGTCTTGCAGAAACAAGTCTCTTAAAGGCCTCTTCATTAGCTTTTTCTACATCTACTTTCTTGGATACTACTATTTCATTAAATTTATCAAGTGCTTCCCTAACATCTTCTCCAAAAAGAGGCGGAGACCACTCTACATGAACAACTTTATAACCAGTCATCTGTAGGCTTTCAGCAAAAGCAGATAATCCAATATTAATAACCTTTAACTCGCTTTTGAACAACTCGTTTACCTTGCCCATTATTAACCTCCTATTTCCTTTATGACGTAGCCTGCTACCTTAGATGAATAAGCATTCCTCTCGTAAACATGTGCAGATGCATTCTTCAATGCAGAAATAAGTGCTCTTTTGTTCTGCGGGTCTTTGTCTGTTCCTGTAACATTAACAATAACAAGTGCATCGCTTATCTTTTTAACTTCCTCAATCACAGGCACAAGATCTTCAATAGGATGCATATTGGTTCCATATCCAATAACCACATCAAGATAAATTATTGCAACTTCTTTATCTTTTGCTTCTTCAAGAATTCTCTTGTTTCTTAACTGGAAATCAATTTGAGGATGAGGTCTACCAACTGTAAACTCATCTTCTCCAAGATCAACTATTGTGTGTTTTTCACTCTTCCAGGAATCCTTGAGCTTAAATTCCGGTTTAAGGGGAACATTCGAATATACTTCTCCTATCATATTCGTTAGTATTAATTCTGTTTCATAAGCAAGTGTACCACCCTGGAAAAGTCCTCTAAAATACTTCTGACCAGGTTTGAGTTGTTTTGCAAGTTCATACGCTTCTTTCTTAATCAGTTCTTCTCTTTCTTCTATCTCTTTTTTAAAAGTGTCGAAGGATGTTCCTTTCGAAAGACTCACCGCAAGAAGCGCTGCATCCTCAAGTGTTGAAACAGGATATACACCAAGACTTTCAACTAATTCTTTCGATGCACCAAGGAAACATCCTACTACAGGTTTCTTGTTATTTTTTAGAACTTCCTTAAGTTTCTGAAGAATACTTTCATGAGGAGGTTTCGAGATTAGAACAATTACTTTAGTCTCATCGTCCTCAATTAATGCCTTAAGACCGGTAAGAAATGATAATCCTCCATAATACTCTTTCATGTCTATTCCGCCTGTTCCAATTGCTTGCGATATTCCACCGTGAGCATTTGAAATAATTGAAGAGACTTCCTGAAGACCAGTCCCCGCCGCAGACACAATGCCTATATCACCTCTCTCGACAGCATTTGCAAAACCAAGAGGTGCACCATTTATTATTGCAGTTCCACAATCTGGTCCCATAACAAGAAGACCTTTTTCGTAACCGATCTTCTTTGCAAGCAATGCTTTTTCCTTAGGAACATTATCTGAGAAAATCATAACATGCAAATCTTTCGATAATGCTTTAATTGCTTCATCTCCCGCGTATTTACCTGCAACAGAAATAAGTACTAAGTTTGCATCTCTCATTAATTTTAAAGCACCATCCAAACTCTTTGGTACATAATCCTGAGACTCCTCAGATTTTGATCTGCTCTTTTTTAGTAGCTTTTCGATTTCCACTAAAGCTTTTGTTAAAGTTTCATCATCTTTACCTTTGACAACTATTAAAAGATCCGAATCGTTTGCATTTTTAAATTCGTCAATCAACATTCCTGAGTTATCGAGAATTGATTTATTTTGCAAAGTCCCCATAACAACAGCTGCATCTTCAACTCCTGGAATATTCAAGGCATCCTTTTGAACCAACATCAATGTAACCGAGTCATAGTATTCACCCTTTTTTAATATACCTTTTACTGCCATAATTGATTACCTCCTTCTAAAAGTTTTCCAAAACCCTTAATGAAACCTGTAAGAATATCAGAACCAGAAGTCTCACCAAAGGATAACATCTTTAAAACATGTATCTCCAAATTACGCCCAGTAAAAATTGATTCAAGTACGTTTTTAAATCTCTCATAGAAAAATCCTTGAGATGTAAAATTGAGGAATGTATTGGAAACTTCATTTTGAGTTTTTGCCAAAATACGAATGTAATTCCTAATTTGAGAAAGATCAATTTCGAATAATTTCTCATACACGTATAATGCGGCCAAAAACCCCTCAATTAAGTCATCACCCTGAGGAGTAAAACCATAGCCCAAACCCTTAAGTAACAAAATCGAATTAAAATCAAAATTTATCAAACGATTAAAATTCTCTTCTAATTCATTTGCAAGATTCAAATTGAATTTTCCCTCAAAAAATACCTTTCTTGACGGATTGATTATAAAAGCGGAACTTAAAGGATGCGAATGTTGTATTAAAAGATTTTTAACCTTTTCGACATTCCTAACTATTAAATCAACATCTTTGTGCGGCAATGAGAAAGATGAATCATATATAAAGGGTTTATCCTTAGACAGTGCTTCCCTTAATTCACCAAGAGAAAAATTCATAACCAAATCACTTTGTAAAACAATTGAATTAGGTCCTCCACCAACATCTTTTGAAACTAAAAATACAATTCCGCTATTAGTATATAGATTAACAGCTCGTGCAAATGAAGAATGGACACCCAAAATTTCAATTCTTAAATCTATCTTATCTCCCACCGAAATTACCTTCATTTCTACCTTTTTGTAAAAAGAAATAATTCCCCCAAGAATCCTCTTGGGGGAAACTGAATTACTATCTTATTCCTCTAAGGTTTCTGGAACTTCGAATTTTTCCGCAGCCCTGAGAAGATCTTCTGGAACTGGTGCCTTTAATTGTGCGCCAATCATATCTTCAAGATATTTCTTAACTGTTGTTTGCCAGTATTCCTTTGTAATGTAGTAAACTCTTGCTCCACCTAATTCATGCTGGACATCTGGCCAAGGATACGAAGGTTGCGCCATGCCAACACCCCATCTCTTCCATCCATTGTAACTTTCATATGTTGCCCAGAACTCTTTTTGCCCAAGAATTTCAAAAGTATAATATGCTTTTGCATAGTACATTACCGCACCAGCCTTCATTCCACGCATAAATGCCATTGTATGTAAACTTATATTAATATCTCTGTTCATTATTCTTCCGTTACAAAATGCTGCAAGTTTACCATCAACAATTCCAACCATCTGATAAGGATCTTTTAACCTATTTCTAAGCCATCCAAGTAGTTCAGCATAAACTCTTACACCAACAATGTCATAGAAGTCGTGATCAGTGTCAATTAACTTCTTCAAAAGTGGAAAAAGAAGTGGTGCTTCTTCTTTTCTCATTTCCCTTATAACCATTGTTTTTCCGTTAGGAAGTGTGACATACATAGGCTCCCAACGTGGAAGATCAATTGCAGGTCCGCTTAAAAGTGGTTCTAACTCTTCAACTTTAAAAACTACTTCATTTTGTGATACCTTTTCTGGTACCTCTTTTTTCATCTCACTACCTCCCTTTTGTAAAAATTTTTTAAAAAAAGATATTCAATTTTAATACAAACACTTCCACTTGTCAAGAGGGTATAACATTATTTAAGAAAACAAAAGCAATCACTGAACGTTAAAAAAGTCACTATTTTAACAACTTTTCTTAAATTTACCAAAATACACAAAATATTCTTGCAAATTTTTCTATGGAGATTAAAATGATAACGTGAAAAAAGATATAAAAAATTTGACTTTAAGGGAACTTGAAGGCTTCTTTGCCTCATTAAATGAGAAAAAATACAGGGCAAAAGAAGTATTTAATGCAATTTATAAAGAAAGAAAAGAAAGTTTCTTAGCGATCACAACACTAAGTAAAGAAATTCGTGAAACTTTGGATAACATTTTTTATATTACGATATTCAAAGAAATATCTCGCAAAACATCAAAAGATGATGCCACAAAATTTGTTTTTGAATTATCTGATAAAAGACTTATAGAAAGCGTATTAATCAAAAACACAAATAAAATTGGACGAACTTGGTTTACAGCGTGTCTATCTACGCAAGTCGGATGCCCACTTGGTTGTCAATTCTGCGCCACAGGAAAGATGGGGATTATTCGAAATCTTGAAACCGGCGAAATTGTTGAACAATTTTTAAGACTGGAGAGAGAAAATCCAATATCAAATATCGTTTTTATGGGTATGGGAGAACCACTTCTTAACTATGAAAACGTAAAAAAGGCAATCCAAATTTTAACCGACGAAAATGGAAGAAATCTTGGAAAACGACACATAACAATTTCAACTTCTGGTATAACACCAATGATTTATAAACTTGCAGATGAAATTCAGTCGGTTAAACTTGCAGTATCATTACATTCTGCAATTCAAATAAAAAGAGATAGCCTAATGCCTGGGCTCAAAAATTATCCTCTTAATAAATTAAAAGAAGCATTAGTATACTACAATAAAAAAACTGGAAATACTGTTACTTTGGAATATCTTCTTATAGACGGAATTAATGATTCAAAATCTGATGCAGAAGCACTAGTAAAATTTTCAAGAGATCTAAGATTTGTTAAAGTGAATCTCATTCACTATAACGAAATCCCAATAAATAATTTTAAACCTTCATCAAAGGAAATTGAGTTTCAAAAATTCCTTCTTACAAATGGATTACGAGCAACGCTCAGGCTCTCGAAAGGGACGGATGTTTCTGCTGCTTGTGGACAGCTTGCAACAAACTCAAAAGAAAACATCCAGTTTAAGATTTAAATTATCCTTTCTTTTTTCTTTCTCCAAAAACAAGAGTCCCAATTCTAACTAGATTTGCGCCCTCTTCAATTGCGATTCTAAATGTGCTTGACATACCCATTGAAAGAATTGGTTCATCAACATCAAAAAGACCTTCATTTTTTAATTGCAGAAAAAGCTCATGTGTTAAGCGAAAATATGGTCTGAGATCCTCAGGGTTTGGAAGATTTGGACCCATAGTCATTAGACCAGCAAATTTAATGTTTTTAAATTTTTTAATTGCTTTCGCAACATCAACTACATCTTCTGGCATTACACCGCTTTTTTGGGGCTCCTTGCCAGAGTTTACCTCAATTAAAACAGACATCACTTTACCGTATTTTTTACAAAACTCGTCGACAATTTGTGCAATCTCAATTGAATCAACACTCTCAATTACATCAAAGAGCTCAACAATATTCTTTATCTTTCTTCTTTGAATAGAGCCTATAAAGTGCCATTCTACTGAATGACCAATTTGTTCAATTTTCCCTTTTGCCTCTTGTAAGTAATTTTCTCCAAAAATTCTTGCACCAGCCTCAATTGCTTCTTGAATCTCTTGAACTGTTCTTTCTTTTGTTGCTAACAGCAATTTTGCCTTACCTTCAAGTTCATGAAGTAATGATCTAACTTTCTCATAAATCATTCCCATTTATCAACCTCCGTAAAGTCTGTAAATTCCTCTTGTACCCTTCAATGTCTCCAGGGATTTCAAGAATACCCGATAAATCTTTAATAAGTTTATTGTTTACAAGAAATCTAAATGCCTCAAGTCCAATTTTTCCAAGACCAATTTCTTCATGACGATCAACTCTTGCACCTAAATCCCTTTTTGAATCATTTAAATGGAATAATTTAAGATGTTTAAGTCCAATAACTTCATCAAAAACTTCTAAAACTTTACTAAAACTTTCTTCTGTTCTTATATCGTATCCCGCCTGGAATACATGGCATGTATCAAAGCATACGCCAAGACGATCTATGTATTCGCCTGTCATCTCAAAGATATCTCGTATATGTTCAAACCGATAGCAAAGATGAGTTCCTTCTCCTGCAGTCGTCTCAATAAGAAGAATACTATTTCTGGATTTTGAAATTTTAAAAACCTCTTTTATCGATTCTGCAATACTTTTAAGTCCTTTTGCTTCTCCACTTCCAAGGTGTGCTCCAGGATGAAACACCACATATTTAACATTAAGTAAATCCGCTCTTTCTAATTCACGCGCAAGGTCATCTATTGATCTCTTTCTTATGTTCTCATCCGGACTTGCAAGATTGAGAAGATATGAAGCATGGATTGATACGGTTTCAATATTTTTAGACTTAGAATTTTCAAGAAATTTTTCAGTAACAAATTCACTTATAGGAGGTAAAGCCCACTGCATCTGATTTTTTGAAAATATCTGGATAACTTCACAGGTTGCCTTTTCCCCATAAAGAGGTGCCTTATCAATTCCTCCACTTATCGAAACATGTGCACCTAATTTCATCCTTTTACCACAATAAGAGGCTTAGAACGAGCAACAAGACTTGCAAGCCCTTCCTTTACAATGGGCTCAACTACAAGATCTATACTCTTGTAGGCATCGGGGGCTTCTTCTCTTGCAACGACTTTATCATTTGCATAAAGTAAAATACCTTCCTTTTGAAGTTCCATTTGAACATCTTCAAAAGTTATTTGCTTTACAGCTTGGTGTCTACTTAAAATTCTTCCCGCACCATGCGCTACGCTTCCAAAAGTCTCTTTAATAGATTTTTCACTACCCACAAGGATGTATGAACCCCTTTTCATATCACCTGGGAGTAAAACTGGTTGTCCTGTCTCCTTAAATTTTCCTTTTAACTTTGGATGCCCCTTTGGAAATGAACGCGTTGCCCCTTTTCTATGCACAAGCAAGGTTTCTAATTTTCCGTTTATTTCATATTGCTCCTGTTTTGCAATATTGTGTGCAACATCGTAAAGGATTCCCATACCGAGTTTTTTATAGTCCATTCCAAAAACTTTACTGAAGGCTTTTCTAACAAAATATGTAAGAACTTGTCTATTTACCCAAGCGAAATTCGCTGCACTACCCATTGCCAAAAGATACCTCTGAGATAGATCTTCCTGAATAGGAAAATAAACTGAATCCTTATCAACCAATTTAAATTTGAATTTCTCCATCTTAGGTCGCATCATATCAAGATAATCCGTTGCAATTTGATGACCAAGACCACGAGAACCAGTGTGTATCCAAATAACTATTTGTCCTTCAAATAATCCCCAAACATTGGCAAGTTCTTTATCATAAATTTCAACAACTCTATCGACTTCAAGAAAATGGTTTCCTGCACCAAGTGTTCCAAATTCTTCACGACCTCGTTCTATTGCACGTTTACTTACGCAATCTGGATCTCCTTCGAGCCTTCCATTATCTTCAACATTTTCAATATCCTCTTTATCTCCAAAACCTTTCTCAATTGCCCAATCAAGTCCTAACTTCATTGCTCTTTTTGATTCCTCTATACTAAAAGTATAATCTGAAGTAGACCCAAGACCTGCAGGAATCATCTTAAATAAGGTTTTTCCAAGTTCTTCAAGTGAATCTTTTATATCACTGTATTTCAAATTTGTTTTTATAACTCTAACGCCACAATTTATATCGAAACCAACCCCTCCTGGAGAAACAACTCCACCATCGTATAAAAATGCTCCAACACCCCCTATAGGAAACGCATATCCCTGATGAATATCAGGCATACCAATAGAATATTTTACAATACCTGGCAAAGTTGCAACCCAGATTAATTGTTCAAGAGCCTTATCCTTTTCTATATACTGAATTAACTCTTGGGAAGAGATAAGAAGCGCATCAACTCTCATATCTCCATGCTTTTCAATAAGAAACTTGTAAGGGCTCAACCTTTTAAATTCCATTTTGCTCACCCCTAATATTATTATAAGCCTTTTCCATAATTCATGATAAAAGATTTAATTTAGAAGATGAAATTTAAAATGATCAAATAAAAGGATATTTACAAATCAAATGTAAAATAGAATGGCAAACTTTACCTTATTGTGTCTTACGATATTTTTAATTTTCCATTTTAATTTGTATAATAAAACTGGAAAAAATAAGAATGGAGGATAAAATGATAAAAATCGTGATAGATTCGACAGCATACCCGACGGATGAAGAAATTAAGGAAATGGACTTAACAATTGTTCCTCTTTATGTAACTTCAAATAAAGGTATCTACAGAGAAAGAGTTGACATATCTGACGAAGAATTCTACAAAAGGTTGAAAGATGGTGAAGAGTTTTCACGATCACAACCATCAACAAACGATTTTGTTGAGGCATACAAACCACTTATAGAGCAAGGGCACGAGATTGTCTCAATTCATATTTCATCAATTTTATCAGGAACAGTAAACGCAGCAAATGCGGCAAAAGAAATTCTTGGAACAGATAAAATTACAGTTATTGATTCAAAATCAACTTCGGTAAATTTATTATACAAGGTTATAAAGGCGTTTGAGCTTATAAAAAATGGTGCAACCAGAGAAAAAATTAAAGATGAAATTGAAAAAATGTATCCAAAGGTACACGGCTTTTTTCTTCCGATGAATATAGATCTTCTTATAAAAGGAGGTCGTATATCACACTTGCAAGGAAAAATTACAACAGCATTAAAACTTTATTTTTTACTTTATCTAAACGAAGGGCGAATTGACCTTTACAAATTTGGACGTACAAGAAATGGATCAAAAGAAGAACTTATAAAAATCGCCAAGGATATATCACAAAAACGTAGAGGAATAGAACGAATTGATACGATATTCAGTGCTAATGATGAAGAAGGAGAAGAATTTAGAAAAAGAGTTGAAGATGAATTCGGCTTACCTGTTAAAAAATACAGGATTGGACCAGTGCTTGGTACACATTTAGGCCTTGAGTCCATTGGCATATCATTCACTACTAAGGAGTAGCCATGGTAAAAATTGCAGTCGATGGCATGGGTGGTGACTTTGCACCTCATGAAATTGTTGAAGGTATAAAACTTGCAGTAAATGATTTTAAGGACTTATCAATTCTTCTTGTAGGAAGAAGCGAAGAATTAAAAAGGGAACTCCAGGGCTTTTCAAAAAATATAGAGATTGTAAATGCAGATGAAGTAATTACAATGAACGATAAACCAAGAGAAGCACTTCTAAGAAAGAAGAACTCTTCAATGCATAAAGCGGTTGAACTTGTAAAAGATAGGATTGCAGATGGCTTTGTTACCGCAGGAAACACCGGTGCTTACATGGCAATATCGCTATTTACGCTTGGAAGATTAAAAGATGTAAATCGACCCGGAATTGGTGTCGTTATTCCATTCAAAGATAACAATTTTGGAGTAATAATTGACGTAGGTGCAAGCGTAGATATCACTCCACGAGATTATCTAATTCTTGCAATACTTGGAAGAACTTTTCTTTATACTATCACAAAAAATAAAAACTTAACTATCGGATTGCTCAATATAGGAGAAGAAGAGGAAAAGGGGACAAAACTTACAAAAGAGGCTTATAAAATTCTAAAAGAAAATTTAAAAGAATTTAAAGGAAATGTTGAACCCCATGAAATTTTATATCATAAGGTTGATGTAATTGTAACTGACGGTTTTACTGGAAATATATTAGAAAAATCATATGAAGGAGCACTTGAATTCACAGTTGATGTACTCAAAGAAGAGATAAATAAATCGCTTGTTTACAAAATTGGCGCAGCCCTTTTAAAACCCGCACTTAAAAATGCTTTCAATAAACTGAATTACGAAAATTTCGGCGGATCCCCTCTTCTTGGTGTTGATGGCATTTCAGTAAAGGCACATGGAAGATCAAAACGAAATGCAATAAGAAATGCGATTAAAGTTGCGTACGAACTTGCAAACAACAATCTTATTGAGAATTTTAAACAAGAATTGGAAAAAATTACCCAATGAAAAATAAAATTGTTGTAATAGTTTTTGTAATTGCAAGCATCGTCTCGCTTGTTTATTTAGCAACCCTTCAACAAAGTAAAGTCCATAATCTGAATGAGGTTGAGATAACTGAATATAAAGGAGAAAAATTAACACCACTTAATGAGACTCCGGCTCTTGGAATTAAGGGAAAGCCAAGTGTAGATATTAAAACCTATAAACTAAGTGTTCATGGTTTAGTTAGTAATCCTCTGAATCTCACATATGATGATGTTTTATCAAAATATAAGCACTATGAGAAAGTTGTAAAACTTCAATGTGTTGAAGGATGGAGTTCAAAATTGCTTTTTGAAGGAGTTTTAATTGATGATATTTTAAAAGATGCAGGGGTAAAAAACAACGCAAACACAGTTATTTTTCATTGTGTTGATGGCTATTCAACATCTCTACCATTAGATTACATCAAGAACGAAAAAATCTTATTAGCATACAAGGTTAATGGAATCATACTTCCAAGAGATTACGGATTCCCCTTTAGAGTAGTTGCAGAATCAAAATATGGATATAAATGGGCAAAATGGGTTGTTGGAATTGAAGTTTCGAATGACCCAAATTATAGAGGTTATTGGGAATCGCGAGGATTTTCAAATGAGGCAGACGTTGAACATCCATAGAATATGGAAGATAATATTAAGTTTTGTTAATTTTCTAATTGCTATATAATATATTGGCATGAATAAGAAAGGAGGTCAAAACCCTTAAAATGTGGGAAGAAAAATTTTCAGCAAGAAGTAAAACAATGAAGGCTTCTGCAATTAGGGAATTACTTAAGCTTGTTGAATCGCCAGACATTATCTCTTTTGCTGGGGGTATGCCTGATCCCAATCTTTTTCCGAAAGAAACTTTAGGTGAGATTGCAAAGGAAGTATTCGTAAATCATGGTGGAAAGGCACTTCAGTATGGTCCAACGGAAGGCGTAAAGCCTCTCCGTGAAACAATTGTAAAAATGATGCAGGAAGAAGGTATTAAAAATGTAGGACTTGAAAATGTCCTTGTCACAACTGCCTCGCAACAGGCGCTTGATTTAATTGGAAAAGTTTTTGTTGATCCGGGCGATACTGTAATTGTTGAAGCGCCATCGTATGTCGGTGGACTTCAAGCACTGCAAGCATTTCAGGCGAACTTTGTAACAGTTCCTCTTGATGAAAACGGAATTAAGACTGACATTTTAGAGGAAAAAGTAAAGGAATTACAGGGGAAAGGCATTAATATCAAACTTATCTATGTTATTCCAAATTTCCAAAACCCTGCAGGCGTAACAATGAGTCTTGAACGAAGAAAGGAACTATTGAGAATCTCTCATACCTATGGAATCCCAATAATTGAAGATGATCCATATGGTGAAATTATATTCGAAGGGGAGAAACTACCGTCGCTTCTTGAACTTGACCAAATTGGAAATGTCATTGGGTTAAGAACATTTAGTAAGATTTTAGCGCCAGGTTTTAGATTAGGTTGGGTGATAGCAGATACTGTTGCAATTTCTAAACTTGCACTTGCAAAGCAAGCAGCGGATCTCTGCTCACCATCTTCAACGCAGTATATTGCAGACAAATTTATAAGAGATGGATATATGAATGAATATCTTGATAAGGTGCGTAAGGTCTATAAAGAGAAAAAAGATGCAATGTTAAGTGCAATGGAGAGGTATTTCCCAAAAGAAGTTACATGGACCAAGCCTCATGGTGGTATGTTTGTATGGGCGGAAACACCAGAATATATAGACACTGATGCGCTTTTTGTTGAAGCCGTAAAAGAGAAAAAAGTTGCATACGTTATAGGAAGTGCTTTTTATCCATACGGCGAAGATAAAAGACATATGAGGCTTAATTTTACATTATCAACTCTGGAACAGATTGAAGAAGGTATCAAAAGATTAGGAGAGCTGCTTAAAACTAAAATTAAATAAAAATACCTTCGGGGGGCTTTAAGCCCCCTATTTTAATTCACTTAGCTTTTTCTTAATTTCAGGAAGTTTTTTAAGTGCTTCTTTTACTCCCCTTTCGATCACTTCCGCAGGTTTCCAAAAATAATCCCAACCGATATCTTGAACATCGGGCGTTAGTATAACATCTGCATACTTACAGTTCTCTTTTGCTAAATTGTATTGGAGTATATCAATTGAATCTGAAAAAATCTTATAAAAATTCATGGAACTAATTTTTCTATAAGGAGTCTCTGAAAGTTTCCCATAAAGATTTACAGCAATTACAAAATCTGCACCTTTTTCTTTAGCAGTCAGAACTGGAACTTGCTGCGATAAGCCTCCATCCATAAGCAAAAGACCATTAAGTCTTACAGGCTCGAAAAAGATTGGAATAGAAATACTTGCACGAATACCAGTTATAAGACTTCCCTCTTCAAAAACATAAGATTCACCGGTATTAAAATTTGTTGCAACAGGATAAAACTTTGGAACAAGAGTAGAAATCTCAGCATCGCCAATATTCGATTCCAAAAAATTTACAACTTTCCTTCCCCTCACAAGACCCATTTTTAAAGTGGGATCAAATAGCACAGTGAGGACAGTTTTCATATCCGAAGATATAGCTATCCTTTCAACCTCGTCAATACTCCCAAGTTTTGCAAAAGCTCCACCCATTAATGCACCTATGCTTGAACCAGTTATAATTGAAGGCATGATCCCTTCATTTAGTAAAACTTTAATAATGCCAATATGGGCAAGACCTTTTGGACCTCCACTTCCAAGTACAAAAGCAATTTTCACTTTTTCCTCCTTAAATTTGGGTAAATTTTCTTGTATTCCTCAATTAATTTGTTTATCTTGTCTCTAATCTTTATTGCTTCTTCAAAATCAAGGACCTCAGCCTTTAGATGCATCTCTTCTTCCAACTCTGTAATAAGCGCCATAAATTCCTCATAGGAGAGATTTTCGACTTTAATGACTTCTTGAAGTTCACTTTCTTTCCTCCATGGAAGATCAATAAGATCTGTAATTGCCTTCCTTATTGTTTGCGGAGTTATTCCGTGTTCCTTGTTATATTTAAGCTGTTTTTCACGCCTTCTATTTGTTTCCTGTATTGCCTTTTTCATTGCATCTGAAACTTCATCAGCATACATAATTACTTTACCAGAAACATTTCGTGCAGCACGACCCATAAGCTGTATAAGAGAAGTTTCGCTTCTTAGAAATCCTTCTTTATCTGCATCGAGAATGGCAACAAGGGATACCTCTGGAAGATCAAGTCCCTCTCGAAGAAGGTTAACCCCAACAATACAGTCAAATTCACCAGATCTAAGTCCTTTCAGAATTTCAACTCTTTCGAGAGTTTTGATGTCAGAGTGAAGATATTTTGCCTTAATACCCTTTTCAATAAGATAATTGGTCAAATCTTCAGAAAACTTTTTAGTTAGTGTATTTACAATAACTCGTTCTCCCTTTTCTGCTCTAATTCTCACTTCCTTAATGAGATCCTCGATTTGATTTTTTTGCGGCCGTACCTCAACTTCTGGGTCAACAAGACCAGTGGGTCTTATCAACTGTTCAACAACCTGTTCGCTTACTGAAAGTTCATAATCTGAGGGTGTTGCCGAAACAAAAATACACTGATTTACATGTCCCAAGAATTCCTCAAACCTTAAGGGCCTATTATCCAAAGCAGAAGGCAACCTAAAACCATACTTCACAAGAGTAAGTTTCCTATCGTGGTCTCCACGATACATACCTCTTAATTGAGGTACCGTTATATGAGATTCATCAATAATCAATAGATAATCCTCAGGGAAGAAATTTAAAAGTGTATAAGGCTCTTCGCCAGGTTTTCTGTGAGAAAAATATCGAGAATAGTTTTCAATGCCTGTGCAATAACCTGTGTTAAGAAGCATTTCAATGTCATATTTTGTCCGTTCTTCAAGGCGTTGCGCTTCAACAAACTTCCCACGTGATTTAAAAAATTCTACACGCATTTCAAGTTCTTTAATTATTTCGTCTACGTATTTTTTAATTCTCTCCTGTGTAGTTATGAATTGAGCAGCAGGGAAGAATGTAAAAGAGGAATACTTCCTTATAAGCTCATTAGTTAGAGGATCGAATTCAACAATGGAATCAACTTCATCTCCAAAAAGTTCTATCCTTATAGCTGTCTCTGATTCTTTAGGAAATACATCAATTATATCACCGCGCACTCTAAAGACACCATTTTTGAAATTTATATCATTTCTTTCATATTGAAGTCTTGCAAGGTTCATTGCAATAGAAAGTCGGTTAATTTTTTCATTAACTCTTATAGTAAAAAGTTGCTCTTTATATTCTTCTGGAGAATCCCAACCATATATACAAGAGACAGATGCAACAACAATTACATCGCGCCTTTCAAGAAGAGCTCTCACTGTTGCATGTCTCAAACGAGCAATATCCTCATTTATATCAGCGTTTTTCGCAATATAGAGATCAATTTGGGGAACGTATGCTTCGGGTTGATAGAAGTCATAATAACTTACAAAGTAGTGAACTGCGTTTTCGGGAAAGAATCTTCTAAACTCCGAATAGAGTTGTGCTGCAAGCGTCTTATTGTGAGAAATAACAAGTGTTGGTTTCTGAACCTTTGCTATAACATTTGCCATAGTAAAGGTTTTTCCTGAACCAGTTACACCAAGAAGAGTTTGGAATCTGTATCCCTTTTTAATGCCTTGGACAAGTTTATCTATTGCCTCTGGTTGATCACCAGTAGGTTTAAAATCTGATACAAGCTTAAATTCTTCCATACTAAGAAAATCCTTTTTCTACATAATGCGACGCAAATTCATTTGCGAACTCAAGAGATTCTTTTAAACTATTGTTATTAACGATTGATTTTACAAAAGCCGCATTGAAAACATCACCTGCACCTACGACGTTTAATGTTTTAAATTCTCTTCCTTTTACCTCTAATTCCTTTGAATTTGTTATCAACTTAGCACCACTTTTTCCTCTCTTCTCAACTAAAACACCACCACTCTCAAGAAAATCTTCAATTAAGCCTTTATTAAATGCGGTAATTTCCTTTTCATTAGCAAGAATAAAATCGGAATAACTAAAAATTTCCTCGCATGTTTTTACAAAATTTGGAATATTTTTACCAATCCGAACTTGTGGATCAAAGAACATTTTATAACCCATTTGCTTGATATGCTTAACGATTTTTAAAGTTTCCTCTTGAGGGTTTTCTTCTGTTAGCAAACCGCCTGAAACATAAACGAAGTCATAATGAAGATTTGCATTCAAAAAAATATCGAAACTAATATCAACATAAGAAGTACCTTTAATGCTTGCTATTGTTATTCTTGTATTCTCTGAGATGATACTTACAACAACAGGAGTTGGCTTGTTAGAACTATAATCAAAAAAACTTATATTATTTTGTTCTAAGAATTGCCGAATACTTCTACCAAAGGCATCTAAAGATATGGGAGTAAAATAGACAGGTGTCTCAGAGAGAATCTTCAACGCATATGAAAAATTTACTCCAGTTCCACCAAAACTTATCGAAGTTTCTTCTGGAATGTGATTTTCATCGTCGGTTAGAACAAGACTTTTAAGCCTTAACTTAACGTCAATTGCATTTTCTCCTAAAACAAGGATTCTTCTCATTCTTCTTTTATGAACTCTTCAAATTCCTTTAAACTCTTTGTGTTAATTATATCACTTTTTCTAAGCCATGCCCTTCTTGCAACACCAACGCCAAAACGCATATTGTTCATTGATTCAGTGGAATGAGCGTCAGTTCCTATTGCAATTTTTAATCCATATTCATAAACTGCTTTTCTTGCATTAACGTCGTTTAAATCAAGGCGTTCAAAAGAAGCGTTGATTTCGAATATTTTGTTATACTTCTTCGCTTCATTAAAGATTTCATCAATATTTACACTATACTCTGAACGTCCATTTATAATTCTCCCTGTGGGATGTACTATAATTCTAACCTTTGGGATTCTTAATACCTTCTTTATTCTTTCCGTTATAGCAAATTCACTTTGGTTCATTCCAGTATGGATTCCTGCAAGACAAAGATCAAATATATCAAGGTCTTTTTCATCGAAATCAATTGAACCATCAGAGAGGATATTCAGTTCAACACCAAGAAATATTTTAAAAGGATGTAGTTTTTTATTTAGCTTTTCTATCTCTTCCTTTTCCTTTTTAAAGTCGTCTATTGAAAGACCGCCTGCAACACCAAGTGCTTTTGCATGTTCTGTAATAACAATGTACTCATAACCAAGGGAAATAGCTTTTCTTGCCATTTCCTCGATTGTATTAGCACCATCTGAATATTTCGTATGCATATGCAGGTCACCTTTTATATCTTTATAATCAACAATAGCAGGAAGTTTGTGCTGCATAGCAAGTTCGACTTCGCCTGTATCCTCACGCATCTCAGGAGGTATCCAGTCAAGTCCAAGAGCTTCATAAACATCAGTTTCCTCAACGCCTGCAATTTTTACATTATCGTCAAGCCTAAAAACTCCATATTCATTTAGTTTAAGATTCTTTTTTATTGCAATTTCCCTTAACCTTACGTTATGGTTCTTAGATCCCGTAAAATACTGAACTGCAGCTCCAAATGATTCATTTTCAACTACTCTTAAGTCAACCTGAATTCCCTCTTGTGTTATAATTGAAGATTTTGTATCCCCTTTTGCGAGAATCTCTTTCACAAAAGGAATTTTAACAAAATAATCCATCACAACAGACGGATTTTTGGAGGTAACAAGAATATCAATATCACCTATGGTATCTTTCATTCGTCTTAAACTACCACAAATCATATGCTTGTCAACTGGTGTATTTTCCTTAAGAAGATTTATAATTGATTCTGCAATAGGAAGAGCAATACCAATCAAAAACCTATCAGTTCTTTTATCCCTCAAAGATTTTATACCTTCGAGTATTTTCTGTTCTGTTTTTTCACCAAATCCTTCAAGATTTCTTATTTTATGTTCTTTTGCGGCTCTTTCAAGGTCTTCAAGATTCTTGACTCCAAGTTTTTCGTATAATACCTTCACTCTCTTTGCACCCAATCCTGGCACCTTCTCAAGTTCAAGAAGACCGACAGGTACTAACTTTTTTAGTTCTTCAAGTTTGGTAATTTTTCCCGTTTCAAGATATTCTTTTATTTTTTCTGCTATACTTTTACCAACTCCTTTTATCTCATCAAGTTTATTTTCTTTTGCAAGTTCTTCAATTGGAATTGTTAGATTTTCAATTACGCGCGCAGCTTCAAGATAAGCTTTAACTTTAAACGGGTTTTCTCCTGCAAGTTCTGCAACCTCTGCAAGCTCGTAAAACTTTTCTGCAACCTCCTTATTTCTCATAATTCCCCTCTCACCTCTAACTTCAATCTCTCAAAGAATTCTTCCATAAATTTTAATCTACCTTCAGCAACTTTTTTGGCATAATCAGTATAGAGTCTGTCTATAATATGCCTTAATTTAACAAGGTATTCAATGTTGGGAGAATGGTCTTTAAAGTTATTAATCCTTTCGGCCTTTTCAAAATTTCTTTCATCGACTTCGATATACAATCTTTCACCATACTCGCCTGCAATCATAAAAGATCTTCCAATACCAATTGCTCCAATTGCATCAAGCTTATCTGCATCAGAAAGTATCTTTGCTTCAAGAGTTTGAGGTAATACGCTACCTCTATACCTGTGAGATCTTATTGCATGTGATACAGCTTCTATAAAAGCATCTTCATAGCCCAAAGCCTTTAAAATTTCTTTACTCATTTGAGCACCAAGCTCAGCGTGATCAATCGTATGAGTAGGGTCTGTATCTTCACGCACTCTTGCAATATCGTGAAGAATAGCGCTAACCTTTATTACCTCAATATTAGCTTCAGGATAATGTTCAGCAACTTTTAAAGCGAGATTTAAAACTCTCAAGGTATGATCAAAGTCATGAGAAGACGAATTTAACTCTTTTTTAACAATATCTATCAATTTTTCCATAATTATATTATATAAATTAAACAAAAATGGGGAAAGTATCCCTTTCCCCACAATCTAAAAGAAGGAGATATTCTTTATTCGTGTTCTCCCACAATTAAACTTTCTTCGACAGTTAACTCTTCTGGCTTTATAATCGGAACCTTCCACTTTCCAAAAGTAAAGAAAACATACAAAACTAATGCTGCAATAACATTGCTCAAAGTCATTCCCCACCATATACCTGTTGAACCAAAATATCTACTTAGAATATAAGACAACGGAAGTCTTAATCCCCAAAGCCTTAGCAAATCTCCAACCATAGGTTCAACATTATGCCCCGATCCTCTAAAAACTCCAGAAATAGCAGAAAAAAGCCCAAAAAACGGCAAACCTAAAATAAATATAGTAAGAAACTTGCTTCCTTCCTGAATCACTGCAATATTTCCAGGAATAAAAATTATAAATATCGCATTTCTTATCGCAAATATCAATGCGCTTTCAATGAGAGTAATTACAAATTCAAGTTTTATACCTGCTTTTGCAATTTCTTCTGCTCTATCGATCAACCCTGCACCTAAATTTTGTCCAATCATTGTAACAATTGCCGCACCAATTCCATCCACAACAACAAAGATTATATGAATTGCCCTATCGCCTATCCCGTAAGCTGAGAGCGCAATTTCCGCATTTGGAAGTCTTCCGATTAATGCTGTTAACACTACAAATCCAAGTGAAGTTCCTGAATTTCCCACAGCTGCTGGAAATCCAATTTTAAAAATGCGAGAAAACCATTGTAGGTCTATTTTTAAGTCACTTAATGAAATTTTCACTCCCTTAGTTCCTTTCATTAGAAAATAAATAGCAATTATTGCAGCAATAGCTTCAGTGAAAACTGTTGCAATTGCTGCTCCAACAACTGTAAGCCTTGGGAAAATCCACCATCCAAAAATTAGGAATGGATCAAGAATAATATTCAGTGTATTTGTTATTAAAGATACTTCCATAGGTGTAACATTGTCGCCTTTCGCTGAAAGAATATTTTGAAAAGCAGCGCTAATAAAAAGAAAAGGAACACCAATAACATAAACTCTCATGTATTTAATCGCCGTATCTGATACATTTCGTGCATTTGTTATAAAGCGAGCAACAGCTGGCATAATGAAAAAACCAATTACTGAAACAACAATTCCTGCAAGTGTTAAAAATGCAAGCACTTGTGAAGCTGCACGATTAGCATTTTTTTGATCGTTTGCGCCAGTATACTGAGAAACCAAAGCGATGCCTGCAAATCCAAAGCCAAGAGTAAATGAGATTAAGAACCAAATTATAGGAAAAGCAACTTGCAATCCTGCAACAGCACTTCCTGACTCAGTAGGTGGTAAGTGCCCAAGCCAAAAGGTATCAGCCATATTGTAAAAAGTAAAAAGAATCTGAGTAATCATTATAGGTAATCCAAGTTGGAACATAATTCTTATAGGATTTCCTGTTAAAATTTCTTCTCTTAATACTTTTCGCATTATTCACCTCATAAATTTTTAGATAACTTCAATCGTTACTTTTACATGTTTACCGCTTTCTTTGTCGTCTGTATCCACATTTACCAACGTTCCCTTAAAGTCAGGATCATTTAAGACTTTTTCCAATTCATCGATGTCAATTGGGATTTTTTCTCCTTCTACTTCAATGTAATCTTTGTGCAATAATTTCGCTGTCTTTGAAAAGAATTTTAGAAGACTTAGAGGAACATTTACTGAGACAATTCTTTCTCCATTTTCCATTACCTCGATTTTAACTTGTCTTGACTTGTGTTGATTGTCACTTTCTTTCGGCTCAAAAAGAGCATTAATTAACTTGACCGCTTCTTCTTTTCCAATGCGTCCTTCTTTAAACAAATCAAGGATTTTTCCTAATTCGTTCATATAAGTACCTCCTTTGTTTCATAATTTTGTGCTAAATCTTCCACATTCATTACCTGTGGATTTTTTACAGCCCATATAAATACAAAAATCGATAGAACCCCCGATAAAAAAGCGAGAAAACCAATTGATGGACCTTTACCAACACCAAAGATCATAGTAAGATAATTTTTATTACTAAAATATCTTACTAAGAAATTATCAACGAGTGGTCCAGAAACAAGCATTGGTATTAAAGATGCGAATTGTGCAATAAAAAGTCTTGCAGAGAATACTCTTCCCTGAAGATTGACGGGAACTATACTCTGCCATATCGACTGAGAGGAAGCATTTGCAAAAATGTTAGCAATTCCCATTAGTAGCCCCGAAACAGAAATTGTTATAACAGAATAGGATAACCCAATAAAAATTTGAGACAACGCAATAACAAAAATCCCAAGAAGTAAAGTTTTAATCTTTTTCTTGGTTCCACCCCAAATACTCATTATTATTCCACCCAAAATCCCTCCAATACCAAAGATTGTTTCAACTATTCCTAAAATAACACTACTTCCATTAAATTTACCCAAAATCATTGGAGTAGAAAGAGTACTCCAAAATCCACCGAAGAAATTTGTAAGTAGAAACACCATAAGAAGATACAAAAGTGACCTTTTCTCAAAAATATACTTGAAACCAAAAATAGCATCCTCTAAAATACTCTCATGCTTCTCTTCAATTTGGAGTTTTGGAATCTCTACAAGCAAAACCATCACAATTGCAAAAATAAAGGTAATTATATCTATAAGCATTATTCCTTTAAGGCCAATAACGGAGTATAGAAATCCTGCTAAAAGTGGAGCAATAAGTGCAGGTGCGCTTGATGTTAGGGAAAATAAGCCATTTGCTCGACCATATTCTTCCTTTGAAAGCATTGAACTTATAGTAACAGAGTAGGCAGGCCATTGAAATGCATTAAATGCACCAGAAATGAATGATGCAATGTAAAGAAATGGTAAGGTTAACTTATCCGATACAAAAAGAATAAGTGTAATAATTGTGACAATACCAGCTGATAAATCTGGCAAAATCAAGGAGATCTTTCTTGGTAATCGATCGACTAAAGCTCCTGCAATGGTAGAAAAAATCATATTGGGGACAAAAAACGCAAAAGTAATAATACTAAAGGGAGCTGCATTTCCGGTTATTTTCCAAATCCAGATACCAAGTCCAAATTGAGTCATAGCAGATCCAATTAAACTTACAATTTGTCCTATCGTAAGAAGCGTAAATCCTTTAAAACCTTCTCTCTTCATGTTTCCTTTCCTTCTATTTCAATATCGCCAAATTTAGTATCTATACTTAATTCATTACTTGTTTCTTGAAAACTTGCATGATATTTGTTTGATACATCCCCCATGGACGAAGAGGCATTTATTAAAACTTCTCCAATAACTTCAATTGAGACATCCCCAAAATAGGTGTTAATGGAATTCTTATTCAAAAAAAGGGCGTCTTTTAAAGTTATATCGCCATTAAAGGTATTAAAGCGCGAATCTTTAAATTCAGTATCATTTGCAACAATATCTCCAGAGTAAGTTTTGAGAACTGCACTAACCTTACTTTTGTTGATTTTAATATCACCCGATTTTGTTGTAATATTCAGTTTGCCATGTAAATTTGTTGTTTCAACGTCGCCAGATATAAGTGATATAATAATTCTATCAGAAACATCACTTATTTGAACATCAGAACTCACAGATTGAATTTGCAAAAACCCAAGCACTGATACAACACTTATGTCTGAGCTTACAGATTTAATTAATATATTACTGTTAAATGGAACTAGAATCCTGACAACACTATTAAAATGAAGGCCGTCTTCTAAACGCAAAATATTGCCATCCCTTATAATTTTTAAAGAGCCTTGCTCAAATTTAGGATAATGTATATCTTCTCTGCCAACAATTTCAAGGTCACATAACTTTACGTTTATTTGAATCTGGGAAATTGAATTGGTAGTTTCTTCTTTATTGTCTAAAGCCTTCAGAAGTGCTTCTTTCTCATCTTTAGTTATACGTCCCAAAAGATACAATTCCTCTATCTTTTTGTAGAGGTTCTCACTCATCCTTGGCCTCCTTTAGGAGTTCTATTGCTTCTTCGGCTGTTATCTCTCCCTTTTCTAATTTTGAGAGTACTTCACTCTTAGTTAATGTTTCTTCATGTGTTTCCTCGAAAAGATTGAGATTTTTAAGCAATTTATCAAGTCTTGCCTTAGCAGTAGGATAAGAAATATCAAGTCGTGCCTGAACTTCTTTGATATTTCCGCGCGATCGTAAAAATTCTATAAGAAATTCCCTGTCTTCGTCATCAAGAAGCATAAACCTATCAAATTCAAAATTTCCCTGGATTATAGTCCCACAATTCTTGCATTTCAATTCAGTTATTGTAAGCGGACTACCACAGACAGGACAGATGCTTACAATTTTTTTCCTCATTTAAAATCACCTCTAAATAATTTTAATATAATTTTTAATTTTGTCAAGATTTAGATCAATAAAATTAATAAAATTTATAAAAAAAATAAAGGCTACCTTACGGTAGCCCTAAAACCACTCATGTTAAGATTGAAACTACACTACATCAACTTTTATAAGATTCGTCGTACCAGAAACTCCTGTATGGGTTCCACAAACAATTATGTATCGATCCCCTGTGGATAGCAATCCAAGATTCGTTGCAATCGAAGGTGCTTCGTTTAAAATTTCATCAACGGTCTCATAATTACGAACTTTATAGGCAAAAACACCCCATTTCAGACTTAAAAATCTTAATGTCTCTTCTTTTGGCGTCAAAGCGAGAATTGGTACTTGAGGTTTATATTTTGAGATAAGCATTGCAGTTTTCCCACTTTCGGTTGCAACAATAATTAATTTAATATTAAGAAGTTCTGAAATATCTTTTATTGATTTTGAAAGTACTTCTGGCACATTAATTTCAATAATTTTTGAATTTAAGACTCTTAAATTGTCTTTAAAAATACTGCTTTGTTCTATTTCATTTATAATATTTCGCATCATCTTTAAAGAAAGCGTCGGATACTTCCCTGCTGCGGTCTCGTTTGAGAGCATCAATGCATCACTTCCATCAAAAATTGCATTTGCAACATCTGTAACTTCTGCCCTTGTGGGAAATTGCTCTTCTACCATCGAACCAAGCATCTGAGTTGCTGTTATTACAGGTTTTCCCAAATTATTTGCAATTCTTATAATTTCTTTCTGGATTAACGGAACTTTTTCAATTGGAAGTTCAACACCAAGATCTCCTCTTGCAACCATAACCCCTTGCGATGCGTCAATAATTGAATCAAGATTTTGTACCGCTTCCCATTTCTCAATTTTTGAAACTATAGGCACAACTCTACCAAATTTTTCCATGTATGATTTGAGTTTGAAAACATCATCTTTTGTTTTTACAAACGACAGAGCAACCATATCAACACCATGTTCAAGACCAAAACGAAGATCATTAATATCCTTATCTGTAAGTGGGTCTATTGAGAGTTGAGTTGTGGGAAAATTTACACCTTTATGATCAGAAACGGGTCCCCCTTGTATTACTTCAGTTTCAACTTCATCATCACTTTTTCTTTTAACTTTTAACTTTATTAACCCATCGTTTACATATATGAAATCTCCAACTTTTACCTCATCTATTATTTCTTTGTAAGTTATAGTTGCACTATGTTCATCACCCACAATATCCTGTTTTTTAATGATAAATGAATCGCCTTCTTTCAAATTAACTTCACCATTTTTAAAAGTCCCCAAGCGAATTTTTGGTCCTTGTAAATCTTGAAGTATAGCAACATGATATGCAAATTCATTTTCTAATTCTCGTATCAACTTGATTCTTCGTAAATGATCATCGTGTGTACCATGAGAAAAATTGAGTCTAAAAACATCTACACCTAAAGTAAAAAATTCTCTTAACACCTCGGGGCTTTCGCTTGAAGGACCAATTGTTACTACGACCTTAGTTTTACCCTTTTCTATTCTTTGCTTCATTGATTTCCCTCAATTTCTCATAATAGAACGCTTCTTCACTTGTAAGTGTTATAGGAATATCAACAACTATTTTAACAATATAATCGTATGGCCTTCTTACGCCAAACTTTCTTCTTAACTTTATCTCTGTTCCATACTGGGTTCCAGGTGGAATTTTAACAACCTCTTCTCCACCTTCAATAAGAGGAACTTTGATTTCTGTTCCAAGGACTGCTTCCGGAGGAGATATATGTGCTAAATAATATATTTTATTACCTTCTTTAATAAACCGAGGATCTTTTTCTACTTTTACTCTTACGTATAAATCACCTGCAATACCACCATGAGGTGCGGCATTTCCTTCACCTCTTAATCTTATAACCGTTCCATCTTCAACTCCAGGAGGAATGGTAACCTTAACTGTTGAAATCTTTTCGACAACGCCTGTTCCTCCACAATTATGGCACTTTTCTTTAATAACCTTGCCTGTTCCATGACATGTAGGACATGTTGTTTGAACCACAAATTCCCCAAAAGGTGTTCTCTGTCGTTTTGTTACAAATCCCGTACCATTACATGTTGGACATGTAGTTGAGCCTGTTCCGGGTTCAGCCCCAGTTCCATGACAAACTGGGCATTTTTCCTTTTTTCTTATCGTAACTTCCTTTTCGGTTCCAAGTACAGCATCTCTAAAAGGAATAGAAACTTCAACCTCTATGTCTTCACCATGCTCAACTCTTTCACGTGTACCTGTACCAAAACCAAATCCCCCAAAACCAAAATCTCTTAGGATTTCACCTAAGTCAGAAAAAATATCTCCTGAAAAATCATAGGAGGGACCGTAGCCTCCCTGTTCGAAACCTCCAACATTTGGACCTACGGTCCCGAATTTATCGTATTGCGCTCTTTTTTCTGGATCGCTTAAAACTTCATATGCTTCATTTATTTCTGCCATTTTTTTGGCTGCCTCGGGGTCATCCTTGTGTAAATCAGGATGATACTTCATTACAAGCTCTCTGTATTTCTTCTTAATTTCCTCTTGAGTTGCGTTTTTTGGAACCCCAAGTATTTCGTAGTAATCTTTATTTGCCATAGCTAATTATACCACATTAACTTGGATTTTGTCCTCCGGTTGTTCCTCCACCTTG
This sequence comes from Caldisericum sp., assembly GCF_049967455.1. Lineage (NCBI taxonomy): Bacteria > Pseudomonadati > Caldisericota > Caldisericia > Caldisericales > Caldisericaceae > Caldisericum > Caldisericum sp. The sequence continues at coordinate 79,737 of NZ_JBMFSR010000001.1, forward strand.
TTTATACATATCTTGTCCGATTTTGGACATTAATTGATTAACAGATTCTATCTTTGCCTTTATCATCTCAACATTTCCTTCTTTAACATATTTTTCGAGTTCATTAAGTTCGTTTTCGAGAGCAGTTTTATCACTTGGATTGATCTTATCACCATATTCTCTTAAGAATTTCCTTCCTGAATAAACAAGTGCATCTCCATCGTTCTTAATCTGAATCTCCTCTGCACGCTTCCTGTCTGCTTCGGCGTACATTTCAGCCTCTTTCTTCATTCGTTCTATCTCTTCCTTGGATAGCTTATTAGAGTTAGTTACAGTAACCTTTTGCTCTTTTCCGGTTGCAAGATCTTTTGCGGTTACATGCAATATGCCATTTTCATCAACTGCATAAGTAACCTCAATTTGAGGAACTCCACGTGGCGCAGGTGGAATACCATCTAAAATAAACCTACCTAAAGAAAGGTTATCCTTTGCAAGAGGTCGCTCACCTTGCAAGATATGTATTTCAACGCTTGTCTGATTATCTGCTGCGGTTGTAAATATCTGCGTTTTTGAAGTTGGAATAGGAGTATTTCTCTCAATCATTTTAGTGAAGATCCCACCAAGAGTTTCTATGCCTAAAGATATCGGCACAACATCTACAAGAACAACATTTTTGACTTCTCCTTCAATTATTCCTGCTTGAATCGCTGCACCCATTGCAACACATTCCATAGGGTCAATTCCTCTTTCGGGCTGTCTTCCAATGTAATCTGCAACAAACTTTTGAACAATAGGCATCTTAGTTGGACCACCTACCAGAATAATTCTATCAATTTGCTGTGGAGTAAGTCCTGCGTCCTTTATAGCCTGTTCAAGAGGCCCAGCGCATCTCTTTACAATTGGCTCAACAAGAGATTCAAGTTTTGCTCTTGTAATATTCATTACAAGATGTTTTGGTCCCGTTGCATCAGCAGTAATAAAAGGCAAGTTAATCTGAGTTTCAAGGACAGAAGAAAGCTCAATTTTTGCTTTTTCTGCTGCTTCACGAATCCTAACCATTGCCATCTTATCGTTTCTGAGATCAATTCCAGTATCTCTCTTGAATTCTTCGAGAATGTAATTTACAAGGGCCTCATCCATATCACGACCACCAAGCTGAGTATCACCCGCAGTCGCTTTAACTTGGAATACACCTCCACCAAAATCCATTATCGTAACATCAAGTGTACCACCACCAAAATCGAAAACAAGTATCTTTAACTCCTTATCAGATCTATCAAGGCCATAAGCAAATGCAGCAGCAGTTGGTTCATTTACAAGACGTACAACTTCAAGCCCAGCAATTTCTCCAGCGTTCTTTGTTGCCTGTCTCTGGTCATCATTAAAGTAAGCTGGAACAGTAATAACTGCCTTTTCAACCTTTTCCCCTAAGAATGCTTCTGCATCCTTCTTAATTTTCTGCAATATAAATGCAGCAATCTGTTCAGGAGTATATTCTTTATCGAATACTTTTATCTTTTCCTTTGTCCCCATTTTTCTTTTGATACCCGTAATGGTACCTTCAGGGTTGATTGTAGCCTGTCTCCTTGCAGGTTCACCTACAAGAATTTGCCCATCCTTTGTAAAGGCAACAACAGATGGGACTGTTTTACCTGCAACACTTGGTCCTTCTGCAGCAGGGATTATAGTTGGTTTACCACCAATCATTACTGCTGCAGCAGAATTACTTGTTCCAAGGTCAATACCAATAATTCTTCCCATAATTTCACCTCCTATTAATTATTTTGATTTGGAGAGTTTTCGCTTTGTTCTTTTGAAACGGCAACAACTGCCGTTCTTAAAACATCATCTCCAATATAGTAACCTTTTCGAAGAATCTTCACTACTGTATTTGGCTTATAGTCTTTTGTTTCGACCACTTCGCCAATCTCAGCAATATTAGGATCGTATGGTTTATTCAATAAATCCATTTCTTTAACTCCGTAGGAAGAGAGAAACTTCATAAGCTGATCTTTTATAAGCATAATTCCTTTTGAATGAACTGAATCATCATTTATGCTTTCAAGGGCTCGTTCAATATTATCTAACACCTCAAGGAACTCCTTAAAAATTTCTATTCTATCCTTGAGGAGTTTCCTTCTTAGTTCTTTTTCGTAAACATCTGAGGCCTGCCTCAAATTTTCCTTCAACTTTATATTTTCAACTTTCAAGTCAAAAATCTCAGACTCCTTCTTTTTTAATTCTTCTTCCATCTCTTTAAGCTTATCTTCCAAAAACCTTTCTTTATTTTCAGAAGTCCCCTCCGAGTTATTCAAATTCTCATTGGGCTCCGAAGTATTTTTCTTTTCCTCCTCATTATTAGCCACTGTTTACCTCCTAATTAGCAATTAAATCGTTCATCTGCTAATAATTTACCAAAAATTTAATTTTTGTCAAGATTTTCGAATTATAAAAATTGAACATTTTCATAAAATTTTTTCATAAAGCACATACGATATATTTGATAAGAGATCTCTTTTAGCAGTTACTACAAACGAATTTTCAGAAATTTTATAAATACCTTCTCTAATTTTCTGTGGGTTAACTTTATAAAGGTTTGTAAGATTATCAATTATGTTTCTCTTTATAGAGAGCGTCGTATCCAAAGCAAAAATAAAGATGTCAGGAGAAACGCTTCTAAAACGCTCAAAAGTTAACTTTAACTCTGTAAGTGAAACATTATTCGGTGGACTTTCCTTTAATTCAATCATGATGAGCTCAAGTTTCCATTTCCCGAGGATATCGATATCACCACCCTTGGAAAGTTCTTTTAGTTTAACATTGAGGATTGAATCGATTCCAAATTTCTTATTCAAAAAAAACGCAATAAGAGACTCGACAATAAAAGAGAAGTCTCGAATATCAGGATTTCTAAAAAATTTGTCATTTTCCATAAGAACAATTCTTGAATTTAATAAGTCTTGGATAGTGGAATTCTTTATTTTCCACTTTGTCATTAATTGATTAAGATCTTCTTTTCTGACATTCTCAAACATAAAAAAGTCAGCTAAAAATCGCCTTACATAGTATTTTGAAAGTAGATTAAATAATTTTGAGCCGTCAATCTTCGACGGCTCAAAATAAGAAAAGTACTTAAAACCACGAACTAAAAGTAAATCAGAAAAACTCACTTCATCATTCAAGATACGTTCAAGAAGCTTAAATTTCCTTTCAAGATTTATAATTTTAGATGTAATATAAGTATCGCCTTTTTCTTCCTGCATGTTTTCCTATAAGCAAAGCATAAAACAGACCAAAAATGAAGCCACCAATATGAGCAAAAAATGCAATACCTGACGCAACACCAAAATTAGAAAGCCCTTCAAAAAGTTGAGATAAGAACCAAATTAAAAGATACACAGGTGCGGGAATTTCAATAATAGTTATAAAGAAGAAAATAAAGACAAGAGTTCGAATTCTTGATCTTGGGAACAATAAAAAATACGCCCCCATAGTTCCTGCTATTGCACCACTTGCCCCGATAACTGGAACAGAACTTTTACCCATTGTTAGAATTTGAATTAATGAAGCAAAAATACCTGAAAGTAAGTAAAATATTAAAAAATGGAAATGCCCAAGATAATCTTCAACGTTATTTCCGAAGATCCACAAGAATAGCATGTTAAAAATAAGGTGTGACCAACTTCCATGAAGAAAAATTGAGGTTATAAAAGTTAAATATCCTAAACCAAAAGGAGGTGAACTCAATACCCTTGTTGGCACCAAACCGTATTTAAGATAAATACTTGCAAGATATTGATCCGGGTTAGGAGTTGAAATAGCAGTAAAATACACATAAGCAAAAATAAAACTATTTATAACAATAAGGGAAATCGTTATAAAGGGAAATGTTTCAATTTCTTCTGTATCTCGAAGGGGAAGCATTTAATTATTCTCCAACACGTGCATCTTTTAAAGCTTCACCGCACTTACAATGCCTTTCAACTGGAGTATGTTCGATAATGTATTTTACAACTTCTTTTAGAGTCCCAATATTTTCATTGAATTTCTTAAATACCATTTCCTGAGTTACAGGTTCAACATTACCCTCCGCAACAATACCCACATCGTAATCGGTGACAACTGAAATATTTACATAACACATTTCAAGTTCTCTTGCAAGGACAACTTCTGGATATTGAGTCATATTAATAATATGAAAACCCATTCTCGTAAAAAATAAACTCTCTGCCTTGGTTGAGAAACGTGGTCCCTGTATAACAACAACTGTCCCAGTTCTGTGAAATCTTACTTTGAGATTTTCCAGAGCTTCTATAGCAATACTTCTTAGTTCTGGGCAATAGGGCTCTGCCATACTAATATGGGTTGTTATTGGACCTTCGTAAAAGGTGCACTCTCTTCCGCTTGTAAAGTCAACAAATTGGTCGGTTACAACAAAATCTCCAACTTTATACTCGGGTTGAAGACTCCCCACGGCAGTTGGCGCAATAATACGCTTTACACCAAGTTCCTTAAAGGCCCAAAGATTTGCTCTATATGGTATCCTATGCGGGGGATACTGATGTAATTTTCCATGCCTTGGCAAGAAGGCAACACTTCTTCCCTTATATTCACCAATTGCAATTAAGTCAGAAGGTGGCCCATAAGGTGTCTCAACTTTAATCTCTTTTACATTTTCAAGAAAAGAATAAAAGCCAGAACCACCAAAAACACCAAACTCAGCACTAAATTTTACCATTTTACCTCCTTATAAAAGAACTTTGTTCTACTAATTATTATATAGCTTAGATTAAAAGAAAAAAGCCCCCTAAATTGGGGGCATATTAAAAAATTTAGAAATTAAAGTTGCACTCCAGATTCCTCAAGCTTCAAAAGTCTTTCCCATTCCTCGTCAACCATCTTCTGCATCTCTTCAACTATATGTTTATTTTCGGGCCTAAATAGATGTCTAAATCTTCCTTGTCCTTTCAAGAACTCTTCAATTGGTTTTCTTTCTTTTGGCTTATAGTTAATTTTTACCCTTCCGTTCTCAATCTCATAAAGAGGCCAGAAGTTTGTTTCCGCTGCGAGTTTTGAATACTGGATTGTAAGTGAAGGATCGTAGTGCCAGTTAGTAGTACATGGCTGAAATACTGCAAGGAATGAAGGTCCATCTGCTTCAAAACCTTTTTTCGCTTTATTATAAAGATCAATTAAGTTATGTAAAGCTGCTTGTGCTGCATAAGGAACTCTATGTGCTGCAACTATTTCAACAATATTCTTTCTCCACTGTGGTTTACCAATACTTACCTTACCTGCAGGAACAGTTGTTGTGCTTGCACCAAATGGAGTTGCTCCGCTTCTCTGGTTTCCAGTATTCATATACCCCTGGTTATCATAAACTACGTACATAAATTTATGTCTTCTTTCAAGTGCTCCAGATAGTGCCTGAAAACCAATATCATAAGTTCCACCATCGCCGCCTATTGCAATTATATTAACATCACTATCAACTTTGCCTTTCTTTCTAAAAGCACGCAATGCTGTTTCAATACCAGCTGCAACTGCCGCAGCATTTTCAAATGTTAAATGAATCCATGGAACATTCCAAGCAGTAAAAGGATAAATTGTTGATGTCACCTCAAGACAACCAGTTGCATTAGCAATAATTACAGGCTTATCCGATGCTGCTACTATTGTGTTTACAATAGGTGGTATGCCACAACCAGCACACATTCTATGCCCTGAAACCAAGGGCTTTTCTTTAGATACAATCTCTTGAATAGTTGCCATATTTACCCCCTTATTCCCTTAAACCAATATATTTCTGGGTTTGAGAATCAACATTTCCACTTAGTAATTCCTCAAATACTTTCTTGATATCGCTCTTAAATATGTCTCTTCCACCAAGCCCATAAACGTAACTCTGAATTTTAGGTTTTTTATCTGATTCGTACAATGAATTTCTAATCTCAGTATATAGAGGTGCATAGGCACCGAACGCAATTGCCCTATCAAATACACCTACAACCTCAAATTTTTCTAATGCATTCCTCATCTCTTTGTATGGGAATGGTCTTAAAAGTTTCGGTTTTATTAAACCAACTTTATACCCCTGTTCTCTTAATTCATCTACTGCTTCCTTTGCTGTTCCTGCCGTAGACGATAAGGCAATTATTACAGCTTTAGCGTCTTCGGTTTTATATTCTTCAAAAAATGGATACTTGTTCCCTGTAATTTTGGAAAGTTCCTCACCAACTTCGAGATAAACATCTTTTGCATTCCAAATTGCTTCTTCCTGCTGTCTCTTTATTTCAAAATAATAGTCAGGAAGAGCAAGTGGTCCTACTGTGTAAGGATTTTTCACATTAAGTAGGTATCTGTCAGGCTTTCTTTCTCCAATAAACTTCCTTACTTCATCATCATCAAGAACTTTCACAACCTCAACCCCATGGCTTGTAATGAATCCATCTTGCATAACCATAACTGGAAGAAGGACTTTTGGGTGTTCTGCAATTCTTAATGCAAGCAATGTGTTTTCATATGCTTCTTGGGCGTTTTCTGAATAAATCTGCACCCAACCAAGAGTTAAAGTGCCCATAGTATCCGAGTGATCACAATGAATGTTAATGGGAGTTGAAAGCGCTCTATTTACTACAGGCATAACAATCGGAAGTCTTAATCCTGGAGCCGCCGCAACAATCTCCCACATAAGCGCAAGTCCTTGAGAAGATGTTGCACACATCGCCCTTGCACCTGCAGCAGAAGCACCAACTACCGCAGAAAGCGCAGAATGCTCTGATTCAATTGGAACCATTTCAGTGTCAACAACTCCGTCAGCAACAAATTGAGCAAAAAACTCAACTATGGGTGTTTGTGGTGTTATTGGATAAGCAACTACTACATCTGGGTTTATTTGGCGCATTGCCTCAGCTGTTGCCTGTGCCCCTGTTAAAGCTTTAAGTTTTGCCATAGTCTCCTCCCTACTCTTCTCTTACCATAGTAATACACTTGGTAGGACATTCCACAGCACAAATACCACAACCTTTGCAATAATCAAAGTTCGTTTCAAGTCTTACTGTTCCCTTATAAACTCTACCATTTTTGCCTACAACTCCCTCATCGCTTTTAACAATCGGAATTGCCATGTCTGGACAATATGACACACATATCATACAGTGTATACAATTTGAAGGATCCCACACAGGACGAAGACTTCTCCATGATCCAGTTTTGTATTCAGTTGCAGTTGCAGGAGGTAGGTCTCCTCCACGCATTAATTCCTTCCAACCTTTTTTATCAGCCATTTTTTGCCTCCTCAAAACCTCTTTTTAGACCTTGGATGTTCTTTTGAACTTTTTCTTCACCGATTTTGTCAAGGAATTCCTCTCTTATTACTTCCTCAAGTGTCTCTAACTTAACTATACCTGTTGCCTTGACTAATGTGCCAAGCATTGGTACATTAGGTGCATCGATCTTAAGTAATTCAAGTGAAATGCCCGTTGCATCGACAGTATAAATTTTTCCTTTAAAACCGGTTATTTGCCTTATCTCTTCTGGAGTTTTTGTTGTGTTCACAATAAGGACTCCTGTTTCCTCATCAAGTCCTGATGTAACCGGAATGTTTTTTGCAAGACCAAAATCAAATACAAGAACAGCATCTGGATTTACAATTGGTTCATGAGTACGGATCTCTTTATCGGAAATTCTCGTATAGGCAACTGTTGGAGCACCACGACGCTCTGAACCATATTCAGGAAATGCCTGTATAGATTTACCTTCTTTAAAAGCAGCAAGGGCAAGCATCTGAGAGCCAGACTTTGCACCCTGTCCTGCTCTTCCATGAAATCTTACCTCATAAACACTTTTCTTTGTTTGAACAGCCATTTTTACCTCCTTAATAATTGTTGGGGTGGCTTTCAGCCACCCTTACCTTAACCTACCTCCTCAACGGTGATGCTCTGAGTTGGGCAATTTTCAGCAGCATCTTTGTTGCAATCTGCATCGGAAATTTCAGAGATGAAATTTGCCTTGCCATCATCTTCCATCTTCCAATTTTCAGGACAAATGGAAGCACAAACGCCACAGCCAATACAGGTGTCTTTGTTAATAGCAACTTTAAATTTTGCCATGTTTCACCTCCACAAATCAATTATAACATCCTTTGGAAAAAATAAATATATTTTTGCAAGAGTTTTAGCAAATTTAAGAAAATTTAAAAAAGTTTAAATACAAAAAAATCTTTATATAATATAGATAATGAATAAGAAAATAAATTTATTAAAAATTGCAATACTAATTCTTACAGTCTATTTTTTTGTGGAGTCTGTTTTGAATGCTTTCTATCTTGCAAATAACTTTGCAACTTTAGAAAGGAAGAAACAGGAATTAAAAAACTTAAAACAAGAACAGCAAGAACTTTTAAAAAAGATTGAATACGCTAAAACTGATGAATTCGTGGAAAAGTATGCGCGTGAAAATCTTGGCCTTGGAAAGCCCAATGAAACGATTATCTATTTCAAGCTTAGCGAAAACACCAAATACTCAAATCAAAATTTTTCTAAAAATTTTTTTGAAAACCTCTTGAATCTTTTTAAAAATTAGATATTATATAAGCGTATGGGGAACACGGAATTAACTGGCAAGGTTATAAAAGTGATGCCCTATGGTGCTTTTGTAAAACTTGATGAAGGGAAAGTTGGTTTAATCCATGTTTCTCAACTTACAGATGTAGATGGAGTTGCCCTGGCGGACCCGATAAAAGAGGGTGACAGGGTGCTTGTAAAAGTAAATGGAAAAGATAAAAGCGGCAAGTTAAATTTAGTTTTTATAAGAAAGGTTAATGAACAGCCTAAAAAAGAGGAACAAAAGAAGACAGATTTTGAGCAGTTGCTGAAGAAGTTCCTTAAAGAGTCTCAAGAATCGCTTGTCGCTCAGAAGAGACGTATTAAGAGGCATAGAGGAGAGGCGGCGTAGCCCAGTGGTTAGAGCATCCGGCTCATACCCGGAGTGTCGAGGGTTCGAATCCCCCCGCCGCCACCAACTTTAAGATCATTTATCACCAAAAACCCAAACTTCTGAAGGAATAAAATTCTTGAATCCGTAAAAATAGAGAGGTTTTATAGGGTCGTTAGAATTTTTAAATTCGATTTTTCCTGTAATTCCATCATATGTGAGATTCTCTAAAGCATCTTTAATTTTTACTTTATCAAAAGAGTTTGCCTTTTCTATTGCCGTTGCGAGAATCCCCATTGCATCATATGCAAGATAGGCTTCTACATCTGGATCCATTTTAAAAGTCTCTTTGTAAGTCTCTGAGAATTTTATTAATTTTTCAGAATCTCTCGAATAATGGCTTACATAATAAACATTAAAGGGCTTTCTAATTCTTGCTAAGAGCTGTGGTGCATCAACTCCATCACCAAAAATAACTGGTCCTGTAAAGTTTTGTTTTCTTAACTCAGTATAAACCATAGATGCATCCACATATAAATCGGGATTGAATACAAATTGCACTTTCTTCTCGAGCATCTTTTGGATCGGAAATTCAACTGTGACTGGTTTATGAGGATGTGGATAGAAAGCGACAATATGTCCACCCAAATTTTCAAATTCACTTCTAAACTTCTCTGCAAGATATACAGAATATGTATCATCAATATCATAAAATACGCCACCAACTCTTAAACCAAGATACTCATAAACAAAATGAGCCAAAGCAACTCCTTGAAGGTCATCAGTAAAACACGCTCTAAATGAAAACTCTTTGCCTTTGGTAACAAGAGGATTTGTTGCAACGGAAGTGACAAATGGAATTTTCAAATCTTCACAAACTTCACTTACTGGGATTGCAATTCTACTAAAAGGTGCGCCAACTATACCGATAAAATTATTTTTAGAAAGTACATCTCTAATGCTTTGAGTAGCCGAATCTGGATCTCCCTTGTCATCTACCACGTATACTTTGATTCGTTTGCCAATTATACCACCACTTTTATTTAGTTCATCGACTTTTAATCTGATTCCATTAACTGTACTTTCACCAGCTTCTTTAGTATCAGAACTAAGAGGGGCAACAACTAAAACTTTAACATACCCAATGCAGGAAGTTAAATAGAAGATAATAACTGCGAATAGCAGTGAAATTAAAAAAATTTGTAAAAATTTCTTTACTTTTTCAAGCACCACAAATTCTCCTTTTTTCACTATAATTATTATATCACAAATGAAGGAGGTTAAAAATGTTAAAACTAAAGAATGTAAAAGATTGTTTTTATCCAAGGACACTTGAAGAATTAATTCAAATTTTAAAAGAAAAAGGAGATAAAGCAAAGGTTGTTGGGGGTGGATTACATCTTGCAGTTTTTCCTAACCCACAAGTTGAGTCATTTATATTTCTAAACAAATTATCTTTAAACTACATTAAAGAGGAGGGTGAATTCATTTCGATTGGAGCAACAACTACAATAAATGAGGCTGCAAATTCAGAAGAGGTTAAGAAACTTTTTGAAGGTAAATTATCAAAATCACTTTCTTCGATTGCCTCTGAACTTTTAAGAAATCAAATCACCTTTGGAGGATCAGTTGCGCAGCGTGAACCATATTCAGATATCGCAACAATTCTTCTTGCACTCAATTCAGATGTTGTTTATTTTGATGGAAGCAAACACGTAGAAAAGCTAAACGATTTCTACAAAGGAGATTTTAGATCAAAACTCAAACAAGGCATTATAACTGAGATTAGAATTAAAAAATTTGATTCCTCTTACAAGTTTGGTATGGAAAGACATGTAAGAAATGCAACAGACATTGCCCTTTTAAACATGGCAATGCTTGCAAGAGTAGAAGATAATGTAATTAATGAAATATTTGTGAGTTATGGTTCAAGACCTATGCCAGCAGAAAGGTTTACAGCCATGGAAGATTTTTTGAGAGGTCAAGACTTAAATGAAGCTATTGGAAAAGTTTACAACTTTGCAAAAGAGCATGCAGATGTGAAAGGTGATATTCGAAGGGACGAGGAATATCGAAGAGAATTAACAGGTGTTTTTGCAAAAAGATTATTAGAGTCATTCGGGAGGTAAGAATGAAGGTTAATTACAAAATTAACGGTAAAGACTACGAATTTGAAATTCATCCAGGACAAGTACTACTTGACGTCTTAAGAGAAAATGGTTTTACTGAAGTTAAAGGAAACTGCTACATGGGAACTTGTGGTGCATGCACAGTCTTAATAAATGGCACACCAAAGACAAGTTGCACTATTATTGCTGCACAAATTGACGGAGCTGAAATCACCACAATTAAGGGGATAGGAGATATTTTAAACCCTCATCCGCTACAAAAATCATTTGTTGAGAAAGGAGCAGTGCAATGTGGTTATTGTACACCAGGAACAATTCTTTCGGCATATGCACTTTTAAAGCAAAATCCAAATCCGACTGACGAAGACATAAAGAAAGCAATAGATGGTAACCTTTGTAGATGTACAGGCTATGTACAGCAGATCGAAGCGATAAAATATGCAATTGCACTTTTAAAGGAGGGTAAATAATGGAAAAACAAGTTATCGGGAAAAACATTGAAAAAATTGATGCCCTTGCGCTTGCAACAGGACAGCCAGTTTTTACTGATGATATTAAACTACCAAATACACTTCACATAAAGTTTCTTTATTCACCTCATGCAAATGCAATTATTGAAGATATTGATACAAGTGAAGCTGAGAAATTACCCGGAGTTCAAATGGTTTTAACCTATAAAAATACCCCCGAAGTTTACCATACAACAGCAGGACAAGGATGGCCTGAACCATCCCCATATGATACTTGCATGTTTAATAAACATGTAAGATTTGTTGGTGACAGAGTTGCAGCAGTTGCAGCAGACTCTGAAGAGATTGCATCAGAAGCCTTGAAGCTCATCAAAGTTAAATACAACATACTTCCTCACGTTTTTGACCCAGAAGAAGCAATAAAAGAAGGAGCACCAATTCTTCACGAAGAAAACCCAAAAGGTGTATATGATTACAAAAGAAATCTTGTTGCTCACATCGAAGTAAAAGCAGGTGATGTTGAAAAAGGATTTAAAGATGCAGATGTTGTTGTTGAACATACTTTTGAAACACAATTTGCACAACATTGCCCAATTGAGACACACGCAACAATTTCATACCTTGACGAAAATGGCAGAATTGTTATTAGATCATCAACGCAGGTTCCGTTCCATGTAAGAAGAATAGTTGCACAGGTCTTGGGAATCCCCGTATCTCAAATAAGGGTAATAAAGCCAAGAATTGGCGGTGGATTTGGAAGCAAGCAAGAAATCATCCTTGAAGAGGTCTGTGCATTCGTAACAATGAAGACAGGGCGTCCCGCAAGGGCAGTTTATACAAGAGAAGAAGAATTCATATCTTCAAGAACACGACACCCAATGAAAATTACTGTTAAAATTGGTGCCAAAAAAGATGGAAGATTTACTGCGATAAGAATGTATGCACTAAGTAATACAGGAGCATACGGAACGCATGGACTAACAGTTGCATCAAATACTGGATCTAAAACACTTCCTCTGTATAACAAGGCTCCGAATGTAGAGTTTATTGCCGATGTTGTTTATACTAACCTTCCTGTGCCAGGTGCATATCGTGGATATGGTGCAACACAAGGTTATGCTTGCCTTGAGCAAGCAGTCGATATGGTTGCAGAAAAACTTGGCTTAGACCCAATTGCAATAAGAAAGATAAATCATATAAGAAAGGGAGAAACATCTCCAATATTTGAGGCACTTGGAGAGGGAAGAGAAGGTGTCGTCCAATACATAGAAAGTGAAGCAATTGATAAACTCCTTGAGTTAGGTGCAAAAGAAATTGGCTTCTATGAAAAGTGGGGTAAAAAAATAAGAAACGGCTCAAAAGTACGTGGAGTTGGAATGTCACTTCATATGCAGGGGTCAGGTATACCAAAAATTGATATGGGCTCCGCAACAATGAAGTTAAATGAGGATGGATCAATTAATGTTCTCTATGGGGGGACCGATATTGGAACTGGACTTGATACAGTAGTTGCCCAAATTGTTGGTGAAGTTCTCGGAATTGACCCCAAAAAGGTAATTGTTTATCCATCAGATACCGACATAACACCATTTGATAAAGGCGCTTACGCATCTTCGGGAACATATATTTCAGGAGGTGCAGTATATAACACAGCTTTGAAACTTCGAGATCAAATTCTTGAAGTAGCAAAAGAGATGTTTGGCGAACAAGATAGTAAGGACTACATTTTGAAGGATGGATTTGTAATTTCACCAAGAAGCGGTAGGCGGGTAAGTCTCTCAGAAATTGCATATGATACCTTATATGTTAAAAAGCAAAGACAGATAATGGCAGTTGGTTCGTTTGTTTCTGAATCTTCACCCCCTCCATTTGCAGCACACTTTGTAGAAGTTGAGGTTGATGAAGAGACAGGTGTTGTTACACCCATAAAGTATGTAGCTGCCGTTGATTGCGGTATTGTAATAAACCCTGAACTTACTAAAGGACAAATCATTGGTGCAATTGCTAATGGTATAGGCTATGCTCTCACTGAAGAATATAAATTCGGAGAAAATGGCAAAGTATTAAATCCAAACTTCATGGAATATAGAATCCCTTCCTCACGTGATATCCCGGAAATTGTGCCGATCCTTGTTGAAACATATGAGCCGACAGGTCCTCTTGGTGCAAAATCAGTTTCTGAAATTAACATAAATGGACCAATTCCTGCAATAGGGAATGCAATTTATGATGCAGTTGGAATAAGACTTAATAGTTCTCCATACACTCCAGAGAAGGTTTTAAAGGCATTAAAAGAAAAGAAAAAGTAAATAAATAGGGGGGCTTTGGCCCCCTTTAACTTTTTATTAATTTTATATTTTCTTAAATGTTTCCATTATCCACTGTTCAATTTCATCACGTAATTTTCGGACTTTCTCCATAATTTCTTCATCAGATCCAGTGAAAGTTGACGGATCTTCGAATCCTTTGTGAATGTATTGAAGCGCCCCAGGAAAATAAGGACATTCTTCCCTTGCTTGATCGCAAACAGTTACAACATAGTCAAACCTTTTTCCCTTAAAATCCATAACTGATTTTGTCTTGTTGTTTGATATATCAATTCCAATTTCTTTCATTGCCTTAACTACATATGAATTTAATGTGCCTGGATGAGTACCTGCAGAATATGCTTCAAATCGCTCGCCATAAAGTGCATTCAAAAATGCCTCTGCCATTTGAGATCTTGCGGAATTGTGCGTACAAACAAAAAGTACTTTAAGTTTCATTTGCTAATCTTCCTTAGAATATTTTAATGTAAATGGAACAAAATTCAAATATACATTATCTAATATTTATAATAAAGTAATAGAATATAAACGGAGGAGGCTAAAATGAAAAAAGCCATAGTATTTGTAATTATCATTACATTGGTTATAACAAGTGTTGGAATTTCTCTTTACCTTGCACTGCAAGCAAATAAACAAGGCATATCAAATAATAATAAGGAAAATCAAAGTAGAGAAAACACCCAACAAAAAATCGAGTTTGTGATGGCAAAATCCTTTGAAACAAATGCTTCACCTGTTGAATTCACAATAAATGCAGAGGCAAAACAATACGAACTTCCTCTTAACTTAAATAAAGTTCAAAACCTAAAAACTGTTGAGAGTAAAATTACAATACCGAAAAATGCTTTAACGCTTCTTAAAAAGAATGGCTTTGTTGTAATAGAAACACCGAAAGAAATTTCAGGTATAAAATTATCAACAAGGTATATACCGTATCCTGAAACAATTACCCCTAAAGAAGATTTCTTCTCATACTATCTTGCGCTTGAAACAAAAGAGCTTCCTAAATACATTACAACAGATTCAATCCTTCACTTTTACCATATATTCTTCGAAAAAACCCTTATAGACTTTGAAAAAAATATATTTACAAAATACATCAAAGATCTTACCGACTATTTTTACAATGAAAACTTAAAAAGATACAGTAGCATTTCCGATCCAACAATTAAGGAAACTGCAAAAAGAAATCTTGCGTTTTTTGGTGTTGCAGAACTTCTGCAAGATGAGAATTTCAAAGTTGATGAAAGCGTAAAAGATATAGTTTCGCAAGAATTAGACCTCATTAACGCTCACGAAGGCTTTAATTACTCAAAAATTTTCTTTTATAAAGAGGATTATTCTCAATATGTGCCAAGAGGACATTATACAGAATCGGAAGCCCTTAAATCATATTTTAAGACACTTATGTGGTATGGAAGGATAACCTTCCTTTTGAATGGTTCAAAGCTTATACCAGAAGGAAAATCTGATTGCGGATATTCTCAAGGAATTATTTCTGAATATGATTCGAAAATTCAAACACTTCAAGGATTGTTAATTGCCTATGATTTTCTTAGATCAGTTGATGCACAGAACAAATGGTCAGTTATGTATGAGATTACATCATTTCTTGTAGGATTTTCAGATGATATTACCCCTTATGAATATGCAAGTGTTTTAAACAAATTTCTTACCGATAATTCTAAAGAAAGCGATATTTTATCGAGATTTAACAAAATAAAGGAAGCTCTTCAAACATTAAAAGACCCAACAATTTATAGTGGTCTTGGTGATTGTAAAATGCCCATGCCTTATCCTCCTTTAAGCAGGGAAGATATTGAAAGATTAAAGGAAACAAATCTAAAACTTCTTAAAAAGACTAAGGGAATGAGATTTCTTGGACAGAGATTTACCCTTGATTCATATCTATTTTCAAGAATTGTATCGCCCTTTTCAGGGGAATATACAGGTCCAAAAACAGCACTTCCAACAAATGAACTTCCTTTTACTTACACTTGGTTTAATAAGTATACAACAGAAAATCGCCCGTTTACATGGGCAAAAACCATTATGAAAAGAGAAGTGAGAGCATTCCCGAGAGGACTTGACCTTATGGCACTTTTGGGCTCTGACAGAGCTTATGAAATTTTAAAAAATGAAGGAGATACAAATTATTCAGATTATGATAATGTATTTAATGAACTAAAAAATTACATCGAAAGTTTGCCGCAAGATGAATGGAGTAAGACTCTTTATAACAAGTGGCTTTCAGTTCTTACAACTCTTTTCTTAAAAAAGACGCAAGGGCTTCCAACTTTTATGAAAACAAGCGCCTATTCTGATAAACTTCTTCAAACCGCCCTATCCTCTTGGACAGAGTTAAGGCATGATACAGTCCTCTATGTAAAGCAAAGTTATACAATGTCAGAGAAAGGAGAAGGTGGCCCAGAAGAAAAACCATATCCAGGATACGTTGAGCCTGTACCTGAATTTTACATAAAACTTCTTGAATTAACTCGCCTTACAAAAGATGGACTCACAAAAATTCAAGATGAAACTTCCAATTCAGACTTAAAAAATATGATAGAACAAAAAATTTACTCGCTTGATAGCCTTGAGACTCTTCTCAAAAAACTTTTATCAATTGTGAAGAAAGAACTCGAAAACACACCTCTCGATGACTCTGATTACTATACAATTAAAGGTATTGGGACATACTTTGATTCAGCTACTCAAATGCTTTTCTCAGGAGAAACGAACTTAGACCTTATAAAGCCAACACTTGTAGTAGATGTACACACAGATGGAAATACAAAACTTGTAGTTGAAGAAGGGCTTGGATATGTTAATACAATCCTTGTTGTGTGTCCTGACGATAAAGGCAATTTAAACCTTGCAATTGGTCCTGTATTTTCATATTACGAATTTAAGTATCCTATTGAGAAGAGGCTTACTGACGAAGAGTGGAGAGATATGCTTGAAAAAGGAAGCGTTCCTCCAAAACCAAAATGGGTAAGCAACTTTTCAAATTAATTCTCCCAATAATAATTTTTACAGTTATTCTTGTTTCAGTAAATCCAAATTTGACAATTGCACCGGAAGTTCAAGAACCTACTATCATTGGGGGAGTTGTTCCACATCATCTTGTTGCAAAAGATGTAATAAAAGATTTCTACGAAAATATTTCAAAGAAGGTAAAACCCGACGTAATAGTTTTGCTTTCGCCTGATCACTTCGGAAAATGTGTCTCGATTGGCGCCTCTTTTATCACTGGGAACTCACAATTCCATGAATTAAGCATTGCAACCGACGAAATTAACAAAATAAAGAGCCGTTTCAATATTATTGAAGACAATGCTTCAGTTTACCTTGATCATGGAATCGCAAATCACGTACCTTTTTTAAACAATTATTTTAAAGAAAGCTTAGTTATACCTATTCTCGTAAGCCCCACTGTGTCTTTGAGTATTGCAAAAGAATTTGCAGACACTTTAAATAATATTCTTCCCTTAAACTCATTAATTATTGCAAGTGTTGATTTTTCTCATTATCTACCAAAGTCAATTGAGGAAGTGCACGATAAGAAAAGTTTAAGGGTGTTTCTCAATTTCGAAGAAAATGAATTTCCAAAAATCGATGTTGATTCTTGGCAAAGCCTCTACATTTTAAGAAGTATTTCGATAAAAAGAGGGTATGAAAAATATGAGATTATTGCACATAAAAATGCACAGGACTATACAAGAGAATACCTTTCAAGTTCCACTTCCTATGTAAGTTGTATCTTTGAAAAAGGTAAAATTAACACTCAAGATTTTAGACCTATAACACTATCTTTTGTAGGCGATATTATGCTTGATAGAGGAGTATATAAGAAGATTCTATTAAATTCATACTTTTACCCCTTTTATAACATTGAGCAGGCATTCAGAGGGTTAGATTATGTTGTAGGAAATCTTGAAGGACCGATTACTTACAAAAAGGTAAATTTCCCAAGAGATTCTCTTAGATTTTGTTTTGACAAGGATTCAACAAAAACTCTTCAATATGGACATTTTAACATTGTGTCTCTTGCAAATAACCACACAGACAACATGGGAGTAACGGGCATTAAAGAAACAAAAGAAATACTTAAAAATGGAAATATAGAATTTTTTGGGGAACCATGGGATTTTACAAACTCTAACATTATAGAGAAAGACGGTATTGTGTTAGTTGGATTTAATGCAACTTTCCCTTTTAAACTTAATGAAGTTAAAGCATGGATTAAACACATTAAAGAATCACATAAAGATGACTTTTTAATTCTTTTTATGCATTTTGGAGAGGAGTATATCGACAAAAGTACTTCTTATGACTCATACCTTGCGCATACACTTATTGATGAGGGAGCAGATCTTATTA
The DNA here is from genome assembly GCF_049967455.1 of Caldisericum sp. Lineage (NCBI taxonomy): Bacteria > Pseudomonadati > Caldisericota > Caldisericia > Caldisericales > Caldisericaceae > Caldisericum > Caldisericum sp. Next base: position 97,959 of record NZ_JBMFSR010000001.1, read on the forward strand.
TAGGAAGTCACCCACATGTTGTAAAAGATATTGAACTTTATGCATCAAAAAAACGGGGATTAAAAACCCTTATATTTTATTCTCTTGGCAATTTTGTTTTTGACCAATACTTTTCAAAAGAGACGCAAGAAGGACTAATAGTTTTTATTGTAAAAAACGCCAAAAATTTTGAGTTTGTAATTGAGCCAGTATCACTTTATCAATCACAACCAAAATTGATGGAAGAAAATGAAAGAGAAAAATTTTTGATGAATCTTGCAAATAGATCGGATATGTCTTTAAGAGAATCAATTAAAAAAGGCATGATTAACTTAACGATTGACTATCAAGCACACTAAATTTAGGGGGGCTTTCACCCCCCTTTTTTTTAATCTTACACTATTTCAAACTTGTAAGGCTGAATGTAGTCACCAAACTTAGATTGCGCTTCTTTTAGTCTTTTTTCCTCTTCGTCGTAAAGTTCAAAGAGTCGGTTAGGAACAAATTTTAAACCCGAATAAATTTTTCTAAGTCTTTCTATCTTAGAAAGATTTTCATTTACTCTTAGTGTAAATTGCTTTATATATTCTTCTTCTTTATAATCCTTGCCAAGATATTGTTTAAAAAGCACTTTTAAATCATCGTAAAGCGGCATGAAACCCACAGGAGTTCTAAGCGCATGAACTTCATTGTGTACTCTTTTTTCCATCCATTTGAGCCATACCTTTTTGTCATTTTTATCATTTAGAAACCGTCCATTTTCATCCTTCAAAAAGTAATTTACTCCAAAAATCTTAGGAACCTTTTTAAGCTTCTTCCCAAATTCAAGGTTAATTTCAATGTATTTACCGATTGGAATTGAAAGAAAATCGAGATTTGACATAGGATTAAATTCTCTTACACCAACTTTTCCCAGTGTTGCGGCAGTTGTTTCAGATTCAATAGAAGCACCTTTAAGCACAATTCCATGCTCCCAATTGAAGGCTTCACAAACAGGATTCCAGGTGTCGGAGTCTCTTCCACCATAAATAATTCCAGATACCTCAACGCCATTTGGATTATGCAAATTTTCATCCACATTTTCGAGGATCTCAAGGTGAAGGGTAAACCTTGCATTTGGGTGTGAAGGTGGAATTTCATTGCCCTTTTCATCTTTCTTTCCCTTGAACCATTCGCCCGAGTGGTTTATCCCTCTTTCAGGAATAGGACCATCATGCCCTACCCAATAAACTGAGCCATCGTCATATACTAAAACATTCGAGAAAATTATTTCATTTGGTGAATGAAGCGCCTTCCACTGAATTGGGTCATCTTTTGAATTGATACCCTGAATTATCCCAAACATTCCCTTTTCAACATTAACCGCTTTTGCAACTCCTTCAATCTCTTTTATGTAAGAAATGTCATCCCCAACAATTCGTTCACCTTCAAGCATCGCTGTTGAAGTTTTGCCACACATGGATGGAAATGCACCAGTAAAATATGAAACTCTTCCGTTTGGACCATTTACTCCCATAAGTAGCATATGTTCTGTAAGCCAACCTTCAACTGAAGCCCTTTTAATTGCAAGTCGCATTGCTAACTTCTTAAGACCAATTGTATTTCCTCCATACTGAGTATTACAAGAATAGACAATCTCGTCCTTAAGATCAATGTAAACTCTTCTTTTATCAAGATTCTTTGAGGTTTTTCGTTCATCAAGTTCTCCTTCTGAATGCACAAATTTAAAAAACCGAGTTAAGGATCTTCCTTGTCTTACGAATTCACTATAGCCTTGCCTATAAAGAATGTTTTCCGAGTGCGCTACATAAGGAGAATCTGTGATTTGAACTGCTGGAATTGTAAATGGTGAATTCTCTGGCCCCAGGACATAAAAAAGAACATACATAGTCCGACCATTCATAATGTCTTTTAAAATTTCATGCACTTCTTGAGTTAAAGAATCCCTTAATCCAGTTTCAATAACTGGATCAAGATACTCCCCTTCATCAAGTAAAATTTTCGTATTTTTCTTGTCTCTTCCTTGATCGTAGTAAGAATCAAAATGAACCGTTTGTCCTTTGATCTTTAAAGGCATCTCTTCCCCATCTTCGAGTGCCTTTTTCCTTATAAAATCAATGTCTTCAGGACTTCCGTCTGAAACAAAAACATTTTTTGGATTGCACAGGGCAACGTACTTTGAAATGAATTCAAGAACAGTTTGATTATCAATTGCTTCTAACTTCTTAAAGCCCAATTCGTCTAACTTTACTTTTAAAATGTTTTCCATTCTACCTCCTTCCAGCATATTCTAACACAAACATATCAAATTAAAAACTTAAAAATTTAAAATAAGTTTAAATGAGTTAGTTTAAATGCTACTTCCAAGAGCATAACACTGTATTTATTCGTAGACAAACAAATTTTTGTTCTATAGTAGTTTAACTCATTTTGGGAAAACTTTAACGCTCTAAATCGATTTAAATGAATGATAAAAATAAAGTTTTAGTGCGGTCTGATCGGTACTTCCTTATGTCCTTTGCTCTGAATTTTTATAAGACCTCTACATAAACAAAGGGTTATTTAAGTTGTCTTATTTTAAACAAAAACCAACTCTGCCAATTAAACTAATTCAAATCTATAAGAATTTGCGCACTTTTCATTAAGTTGTATAATGGAAATATGAAACTTATAATTGCATCAAATAGATTGCCTGTTTATGCAGTAAAAGATGCTCAAAATTTAACTTTCAAGCAAAGCCCAGGTGGGCTTGTTCAAGGGCTTTCTGCTTCAATTGGTACCATTCTTGAGATTACAGAAAGCAAAGACTATTTTTGGGTTGGTTGGCCAGGAGAAACGATCGAAGAGGTTAACCAAGAAAATGTTTACGAGTACCTCCTTAAAAATCTTAATGCTATACCTGTATTCCTTTCAAAGGAAGAAATGGAAAAGTTTTACCTTGGATTCTGTAATAGCACTTTATGGCCCATTTTCCACTCATTCCCCAACTTTGCAAAATTTAAAGAAGACGAATTTGAAAAATATGTAGAAATTAATAAAAAATTCGCAGAAACAACCTTAAAGATTCTTGAAGATGATGATTTACTTTGGGTACACGATTACCATTTGATGCTTCTCCCATCATTCATTAAAAAGGAAAAGCCCAATGTTTTAATTGGCTTCTTCTTACATATACCCTTTCCACCATATGAAATATTCAAACTCATACCAAAATATATGAGAGAAGCAATCCTTAAAGGGGTATTAAACGCAGATCTCATAGGATTTCACACATATCAATATCAGCAAAACTTCATAAAAACAGTCCGAAGCACATATTCCATAGAACATGATATTAAAAATATCTATATAGAGGGAAGGCGTGTACAAACTGATACTTTTCCGATAAGTATTGACTTTAATAAGTACAACAAGGCAGAGGAACTTCCCGAAATAAAGAAAAAAGTTAAAGAACTTAAGGAACTTTCACACGGTTCAAAGATTGTTCTTTCAATTGATAGACTTGATTATTCAAAAGGTATAATAAATAGGTTGCTTGCAATTGAACGATTTCTTGAAAAATATCCGGAATTTCATAAGAATGTTTTATTTATAGTTGTTATAGTTCCATCACGAATCGGCGTTGAAAAATATGATGAGACAAAAGAATATATAGATTCACTTATAGGAAAAATTAACGGAAGATTCAGCACAATTGACTGGTCACCAATTCAATACCTATTTAAAAACCTTCCTTTTGAAGAATTAGTCCCCCTATACATTGTAGGTGATGCACTCCTTGTAACATCCCTTGCAGATGGAATGAATTTGGTATCAAAAGAATATATTGCAGCAAACCCTAAAGGAGCACTTATCTTAAGCGAATTGACTGGTGCATCAGAAGATTTGAGAACCGCATTTATTATAAATCCGAACGACTATGACGCCATTGCAGATACTCTAAAAGAGGCTCTTTCTTTAAGTAAGGACGAACTTTACGAAAGAAATAAAATTATGATTGAGTATCTCAAGAAAAATGATATAAAGAAATGGACAACAGATTTTCTTGAAGAACTATCAGAATATAAGCCTCCAAAAAAGCCAATCTATCTTGATTATAAAAACATTGAGGAATTAAAAAGTCAATTTACAAATTCAAAAAGGAAAGCAATTATCCTCGACTACGATGGTACACTTGTCCCGTTTAGTATAGACAGATCGAAGACATTTCCATCAAAAGAAGTTTTAGATATCTTAAATGAGCTCACTGAGAATGGCGTATTTGTTGCGGTGTCAAGCGGAAGGACAAAAACAGACCTTGAAAGTTTTTTTAATAAGGTAAACTTCACTCTCATAGCAGAGCACGGTGCATTCATAAAAGCACCTCACAAAGATTGGGAAAAGACCTTTGATTGGGTTGATACATCTTTCAAAAAAGATATCCAAAAAGTATTAGCACTTTACAAAGATAGGATTCCCAATTCATCAATTGAAGAAAAAGAATTCTCTCTTGTCTTTCATGTAAGAGCAACTCCTACAAATGTTGGAGAAAGCGCACTAAGAGAAATGTTCGATATACTAATCCAACTTACTGCCCAAACAAACGCCTATGTAACAAAGATAAACAAAGGCATTGAAATAAAGGCTCAAGAATTAAACAAGGGAATCTTTATTTCTAAGATAGCAAAAGAAGGTTATGACTTTGCACTTATTGCAGGCGACGATTATGTAGATGAAGAGGCTTTTAAAGTCGGAAACAAATACGGATATATTACTGTAAAAGTGGGAAATGCAACTTATACCAATGCAAACTATTTCGTAAATTCTTCAGATGAACTATTGAATGTCCTCACATTACTTTTAAAAACATTCACAGTAAAACCAAAAGAAAAGAAATACAACGTAATTGATTACATAAGAAATTTATTTAAGAGATAATTAATTTTTGCAATGTTTCGTAAATTCGGCCTTTAAAATCCTAAACTCCTATTTCAATATTTATACAGCCTCTTAACCCTTTTAACTAAAAAATTTTTATTAAATTTTCTTAAAGATTTGATTTTGTAATTGCAATTTCAAAAAGAATGTGTATAATTATACCAAATTATGAAAAATATGAATAATGTTGCATCAAGAATCAAAATAATAAAAGAAATTTTATTGAAAAAAAGGATTCATAACCAAAAAGAATTGCAAGAAGAGTTAAAAAGACTTGGAATAAAAGTTACTCAAGCAACTATTGCACGAGACTTTAAAAAACTCAACGTATTAAAAATTAGAAAAAATGGTGAATCGTTTTATGCTCTGGGAAATCAAAAAGAACAAAATTCCCAAGAGAACCTTAGAGTCGCATTTAAAAACTTTGCAAGAGGAATCGACTTTGAGGAAAACTTAGTGCTTGTTTTTACATCTCCAGGAAATGCAAGTGGCCTAGCAAGTCTTATCGACACAATGAAAATAGAAGGTATAGTCGGAACAATAGCAGGAGATGACACAATCCTTATAGTAACAAGAAAAGAATATACAGAAAAAATAGTGGAATTTTTAAAAAGACTTTTATAGGAGGTAAAAGTGGAAAAAGTTGTTCTTGCCTACAGTGGGGGACTCGATACTTCTGTTATTTTAAAATGGCTCATAATGAAGGGTTATGAGGTAATTGCATTTGTAGCTGATGTAGGACAGAATGAAAATTTCGAAGAAATCAAAGAAAAGGCTATTAAAACAGGAGCTTCAAAAGTTTACGTAGAGGATTTAAAAAGAAGGTTTGTAACAGAATTCATTTTCCCTGCACTTATGGGCAATGCAATTTATGAAGGAAGATATCTCTTAGGAACAGCTCTTGCGCGTCCGCTCATTGCACAAAAACAAATCGAGATTGCAGAGATTGAAAATGCAAATTTTGTAGCACATGGTGCAACGGGAAAAGGTAACGACCAAGTAAGATTTGAGCTAACATATTATGCATTAAACCCCACAATAAAAGTAATTTCACCTTGGAAGGACAAAGAATTTCTAAATGAGTTTAAAGGAAGAAGTGATTTAATTAATTTTGCAAAAAAACATGGTATACCCATAAAAGCAACCCAAGAAAAACCATTTTCGGAGGATGAGAATCTAATGCATATTAGCCACGAGGCAGGTATCATTGAAGATCCACTACATATTGCAGAAGAAGATATATTTTCTAAAACTCTTCCACCAAAAAAAGCAAAAGACGTTGAAACATTGCTTAAAATTCATTTCAAAAATGGGATCCCAACAAAAGTTGAGAATTTAAATGATGGCACCACAAAGGAAGATCCTCTTGAGCTATTTTCTTATTTAAATTCTATTGGAAGTGAGAATGGAATAGGAAGATTGGATATGGTTGAAAACAGATTTATAGGTATCAAATCAAGAGGTATATACGAAACACCCGGAGCTACAATTCTTTGGATTGCACATCGTGATCTTGAAGGAATTGCGATGGACAAAGAAGTAATGCACCTAAGAGACATGCTATCGGTAAAATTTTCGGAACTTATCTATAATGGTTTTTGGTTTTCACCTGAAATGGACTTTATTTTTGCCAGTATAGAAAAGTCACAAGAAAATATTGATGGATACGTAATAGTATCCATTTATAAGGGAAACGTTATCCCAATAGCAAGATGGTCTCCAACATCTCTATATGATGAAGAGTTAGCAAGCATGGATTCAATAAGCAATTTTAGTCCGGAAGATTCCAAGGGTTTTATTAATATCCATGCAACACGTCTCAAGGTGCATTCGATTGTACTTAGGGAAAAAAATCCTTATAAATGGAGAAAAAGACTATATGGGAAGACTGTGGGATATTTCAAATAAAATAGACAAGGAAATTTTAAGTTTTACCGTTTACAAAGATAATAAAATAGATGAAAAGCTTATCAAATATGATATACTTGCCTCCATTGCTCATGCAAAAATGCTTGCAAAAATCGGAATTATAAGTGAAGAGGAGAAAGAAAAGATTTTAGACATATTGAATGAACTTTTAAAAAAGGCAGAAAATAACCAAATTAAAATTGAAATTGAAGAAGAAGACATGCACACAAAAATTGAGAATTATCTTACTCAAAAACTGGGGGAACTTGGAGAAAAAATACACACTGCACGGTCAAGAAATGATCAAGTAATGGTTGCGCTTAGATTATTTTATAAAGATAAATTAAAAGAGGTAGAAAAAGCAACAAAAAAATTCATTAAAGTCCTAAAGAAATTCGAAGAAAAATTTGGATCAATAACTATTCCTGGTTTAACTCATACAAGAAAGGCAATACCTACAACTGTAAACATTTGGATCGGAAGCTTTATTGAAAGTCTACGGGATGATCTTAAACTATTAAGGACTGTAAAAAATTTTGTTGACCAAAATCCCCTTGGAAGTGGTGCTGGCTTTGGAATCCCTGCTATCGAAGTAGATAGAGAATATACAACAAAACTACTTAATTTTAGCAGAACTCAAAATAATCCCCTTTATGTACAAAATAGTCGTGGAAAATTTGAAAGTCTAATTGCACATGCAATTTCAATGATAATGTATGATATAAATAAATTATCAACTGACTTAATTTTATTTTCTTTTGATGAGATAGGTTTTGTAAAGTTGCCAAAAGAAATTTTAACAGGCTCTTCAATGATGCCAAACAAAGAAAATCCAGATATTTTTGAAATCGCAAGAGGAAGTTATAGTAAAATCATAATACTTGAAGAATGGCTAAATATTTTGCCAATGAATCTTATATCAGGATACCATAGAGATTTGCAATTCACGAAAGAAGCAATTTTTGAAGTTTTTGAGACGGCAATAAAAACAATAAATATAATGGCAAAGACCTTTTCTGAAATTCAAATTGATGAAGAAAAAGCAAAAAAACTTATTACAAAAGAAATGTATGCAACGGAAAATGTTAATAAACTTGTTTTAAATGGATTGCCATTTAGAGAAGCTTACAAGATAGTTAAAAGGAATTTATCAAAACCAAAAGATTAAAAGTAAGTAAAGAAGACGGAAATATAAAAGAAGATGGAAATATATCTACTTAGATTATAGTAAATTCTACACAAATAAAAGATCTGTAAGATTAGAGAAAAAAATTCTTAAGACAAAAGATAACAATAACCTTATAACTCAACTACCTCACCTTCAGTTAGGAGTGAAAGGAAGGTAAGCATATAATCTTTTAGATGTCTTGTGATAAGGAAATTATTCCTAATGTGTTCTCTTCCGTTTCTTCCGAGATTGTAAGCAAACTCTGGAGCTTGAATTAATTGTTTTATCCAATAAGCAGTGCCTTCGATTGTTAAGGTTAAGATGCCTGAATACTTGTGAGTTATTTGAAGAGGGATTCCGCCCACAGCGGAAGCAATAACGGGTTTTGCCTTCCAAAGTGCCTCCGCAACTGTAAGACCAAAACCTTCTTTTAATGATTTTTGTAAAACGACCGTTGATCCCCTTTGAAGTGCATTTATCTCAACATCTGAACCCGGCGGAAGGAGAAGTACATGAATATCAGGATCGGACGAGGCTCTGTCCATTACTTCATTTAGAACCTTTTCACCTTCTGGATCATCAGTTGCACCACCTCCTGCAAGTACTAACTGGCAATCAAGATGCTTTTTAACAAGCTTATATGCTTCAATTACACCAATTGGGTCTTTCAAATAATCAAATCGAGAAATTTGTGTTATTATAGGCCTACTACGATCAATTTTAAAACGCTCAAAAACCTCATTAATCTCATTTCCTGTTAATTCTCTATTTTTATCGCTCAAAGGATCAATTGAAGGAGAAATTAATACCTGTGGTATTGAAAGCTCACGTGCAAAGGCTGGAGCTGAAAACACTGCGGCATCATAAGTTTCAATAAAATTTTTAAGGAACTGCCAAACTTTTTCTTTTGGATTTGAAAAGTCGATGTGGCATCTCCAAAGCCACTTGCTTTTAAGTTCCTTCTTTTTTTCCACAAGCGCAACAGGTTGCGGATCATGTACAAATATAATATCAGCATCGCTATTCAAAATTGAAAAATTTTCTCTGTTAACTTCAAGAAAATAATTGAATTCTTCTTCAGTTATTTCTAAATCCACTCCGTGGAGAGCATTATGCATCTTCTTTGTTATTGTAAAGAATCTATCTGTGCCTTTAATAACATCCCAATGAGCGTCAATACCTAATTCTTTTAAAAGCGGAATCATTCTTGTAAGAATCTCTGCAACACCACCTCCAACAGCTGTTGAATTGATATTTTGAATTACCTTTCCTTGAAGATGCTTTGAAATTGAATATATTTCATCTATAGCTTCGTCTGAAACTATACCTCTATAATCATCAATTTTAGCCATGAGTGTACTCCAAAATTAATCTAATTAACTTATTCCTTAATCCTTCTAGCGTATAGGTATAAGGATCAATTCGTGAAATTTCATTAGCAAGCTTATCCTCCCCCAAAGATTCTTTTATCCATATAGAAAAATCATTTTCACCTCTTCCAAGCATTAGACGTGACTGAAACATATGATAATAAACTGATCTTAGAGGAATCACCCTTAGAATTTCAACAAATTCTTTGAGATTCGAGGCTCTTTTACCTGTATCTATGACAAAGATATGAGAATACATAAAATGGAATTCCATACCCTGAGGACAGGTTCTTGGGCTTTTCGTTTCCACATTTTCTTCTAATACTTTAATTATCCTGTTCCTAATTTCTGGAATAGTTTTAAATTCTATAAGGTCAATGGCTGCAAGTTTTTCACCTACAAGTCTTTCAAGAAGAATATTCGAAACCCAATAAGCAAAATCATTTGGAGGTTCAGGCGAAATGTATTGATGTTGAATAAGGAACCGATGTGTATGATAAAAAATTGTTGAATCGCTTGATACCTTTACGCCTTCACGAAGCTCCGAAAGATTTTTAGCCATTCTTCCGGTTAGAAATACAAGTTCACTGCTTGTAAAAAATTTAAAATCTTTTTCTCCCATCGCCTTCGTTACCTTGCATAATTATAACCAAAATAATATTTTTATCAAAGATTCTCAATTAGCCCTTAAGGGCACCAGCATTAAGTTCTTGAACAATGTATTTTAAGAGAATCTTAGTCATAATGACCAATAGAACTTCTAAAGTTGACGAGGTTGCCTTTATGAGATGCAATTTAACTTACAAGACGGATTCCTTCATAAGAGATGAGGTATAAAATATATAATAAACTTATTTATTTTAGAAATCGTCTTTAACCAAGAACAACTATAATGCATAATCAGAAGGTTAATTTGTTGAATATTATAAAAAGGCAAAACAAAAATACTATCATTAATTTCAAAAGGAAAAGAGCACAAAAATCATAATAATTGAAACCTATTCCACAAAAAGCTAAGGAATTTAGGAAAACCGAGAATTAAAAGAATAAGTTTTTTATGAAAAGCAATAATTATAGATTTTTCAATTTTCAATGATATAACATAAAAGGAATGTACTACAATGGAAATCGCAGGTTATTTACATGATTTAGGAAAACTTGCAGTTCCTAAAGAAATTTTAGAAAAACCTGATAAATTATGAACAGAGGAATTTAACGTGGTAAAAAGTCATACTTATTACACATATAGAATACTTTCCCGTATTCCAAACTTCGAAACAATAAATCGTTGGGCATCTTTTCATCATGAAAGACTTGATGGCTCTGGTTATCCATTTCGCCTAAGCGCCTTTGATCTTCCATTAGGTTCAAGGATCATGGCTGTTGCAGATGTATTTACAGCTCTTACAGAAGACCGCCCTTACCGAGCAGGAATGGATGTACACAAAGCATTAAAAATTATAGAGAACATGTACCAAAATAATATTTTAGATGTATACACTGTTCAGCTTTTAAAGAAAAATATCGCTAAAGTAAATGAGGCACGCATATATTCTCAAACTGAAGCCTTAAGAGAATATGAAAAATTTTCACAATCAGGTGTTTTATATTGATCTTTTTAAAAAATTTATAGATACGTAAGGCTAAAAACTTATGGCATTGAATGTAAAAATGGTGCCGAGGGACGGAATTGAACCGCCGACACGTGGATTTTCAGTCCACTGCTCTACCGACTGAGCTACCTCGGCACATGGTGGGCGAAAGAGGATTCGAACCTCTAACTTCTTGCGTGTAAGGCAAGCGTTCTACCGTTGAACTATCCGCCCACATGGTGCTGGGAGTGGGAGTCGAACCCACACGGGAGTGCCCACACGCCCCTCAAACGTGCGCGTCTGCCAATTCCGCCATCCCAGCACAAAAAGCCTAAAAGACTTTAAATACGTTTAAAAATATTGTAGTAAGGACGAATAGTATGCCAAAAACGGTAGCCAAACGCTCTAACAAAATATCCTTTGCAGTCTTATTATGGAAAACTGTTGCGCCACCTGAAATAGCACCAAGTCCAGCACCTTTTGGATCCATTAAAAGGATCGACAAAGTAGTGCCTAATGCAAAAACTAAATCTAAAACTATCAACACAATCGCAAATGTACTCATATTCATTCCTTTCTTCTAATGTATTATATAGATTTCAAAAGAAATTTCAAGAGGTTTAAGGACAAAATTCAACAAATCTGTAAAAAATAAAAGCCTACCCTCTTGGGGTAGGCTTAAAAAACCTATAAAAGCTATTCCTTGTCGTTTAATGCATCAACTGCAGGAAGTACTTTTCCTTCAAGGAACTCAAGGAATGCGCCGCCACCAGTAGATAAGTGCGTAATTTTATCTTGAAGGTTAAATTTTCTGAATGCCGCAACCGTTTCTCCACCGCCTGCTACCGTTGTAACTCCATCAAGTCCACCTATAAACTTTGCAATTTCAAATGTTCCCTGAGCAAATTTCTCAATTTCAAAAACTCCAAGTGGGCCGTTCCAAACAATCGTTTTTGCCTTAGCAAGTTCATTTTCAAAGAGTTTAATTGTCTTTGGACCAATATCAACTCCTATAAGATCATTTTTCATATCCTCAATATCAAACACTCCTGCATAACCATCTTCTTTAACATCATGTGCAGTAACTATATCAACAGGTAAAACAATCTTAACTCCCTTTAATTTTGCTTCCTCTAAAAGATTTTTTGCAACATCAAGTTTATCATCTTCACAAAGAGATCTTCCAATATTGTAACCTTGGACTTTAAGGAAGGTAAAACACATTCCACCGCCAATTAGTATTTCGTCAACTTTGTTAAGAAGATTTTTAATAAGACCAATCTTATCAGAAACTTTTGCCCCTCCTAAAACAGCAATATACGGGTGCTCAGGTGATTCTAATAATTTAGAGAGAGTAGCAATTTCTTTTTCCATAAGAATTCCTGCAACAGCTGGCAGATACTGTGTAATACCAACAGTAGATGCAGCAACTCTATGGGCAGTTGCGAACGCATCATTTACAAAAATATCACCTAAACTTGCAAGTGCCTTTGCAAATTCAGGATCATTATCTTCTTCACCTTTGTAGAATCTGAGATTTTCAAGGAGGACAACTTCTCCGGGCTTGAGATTCTCATCAATAAATTTTTTAACTTCATCTCCAATACAATCATCAAGCTTATAGACTTTGAACCCAGCTAACTCCTCAAGGGCTTTTGCTACAGGGTCCATCTTGAGTGATTCATCTCTTCCTTTTGGTCGTCCAAGATGGCTCATTAAAATCACTTTAGCGTTTTTTTCCCTCAGATAATTAATAGTGGGAAGGACACTCAAAATTCTAAAATCATCAAGAACTTTTCCATCTTTTGTAATAGGAACATTAAAATCAACCCTTACAAGGACCCTTTTGTTTGCAACATCTACATCCCTTAAGGTTTTTTTATTCATCACAGCCTCCTAAATTAATATCCTGCTTTTTCTACTATCAATTTTGTAAGATCAGCAACTCGGCAAGAATAACCCCACTCATTATCATACCAACTTACAACATTCAAAAGATTGCCGTCGATTACCTTTGTAGAAAGTGCATCCACAACCCCAGAGAAGGTTGTTCCTTTAAAATCTGAGGAAACAAGAGGTTCCTCGGTGTATCCAAGTATTCCTTTCATGTAAGTTTCAGAAGCTTCTTTAAGGAAAGCATTTACCTCTTGAGCAGTTGCATTTCTCTTTAAAACTGCTTCAAAAACAGATATGGAGACAGTTGGTGTTGGAACTCTCAAAGACATGGCATCCAATTTTCCTTTAAGTTCTGGTATCGTTAGTGCAACTGCTTTTGCTGCTCCAGTAGTTGTTGGAATAATGTTTGTTGCAGCAGATCTTGCTCTTCTTGGATCTTTATGAGGTGAATCAAGAAGCCTCTGGTCTTGAGTATAAGAATGAGTTGTTGTTAGGAATCCTTTTTCAATACCGATCTTATCATGAATTACTTTTACAACTGGTGCAATACTGTTTGTGGTGCAAGAAGCATTTGAAATAATGACATGTTTCTCCATATCAAGTAGTTTTTCGTTTACGCCAAGAACAACTGTGATGTCTTCTCCTTCGGCAGGTGCCGTAATAATGACCTTCTTTGCTCCGGCTTGCACATGAAGCATTGCCTTTTCTCTCTTAGTAAATGCACCAGATGATTCAATTACGATATCAACACCAAGATCTTTCCAAGGAAGATTTGTTGGATCTTTTTCGGCAAACATCTTGGTTCTTCTTCCATCAACAACAAGCTCATTTCCTTCCAATTTGATATCCTTTTGCCAAATGCCATAGTTAGAATCATACTTGGCAAGGAAAGCAAGCTGATCTGGTGGGAAAAGGTCATTAATTGCTACAATTTCAATTTCGGGATAGACCTCAGTAAGTCTTTTGAATACTTGTCTTCCAACTCTTCCAAAACCATTAATTGCGACTTTTGCCATATTTTACCTCCTAAATTTTTTACTAAAATCAAAACTAAAAATATTTTAGCAAAATACAAATTCGTGTCAATACCAGAATTTACAACTTTGTGTAAAAAATAACTAATAAATACTTAATCAAACTACGAAACTTTCCTTTTTGAGGAATTCGGAATCTTTAGTTTCTCCCTGTACTTTGAAACTGTTCTTCTTTTTATATCATATCCCTTATCTTTCAAGATCTTCTCAATTTCCTCGTCTGTATATGGACGAGCTTTATCTTCTCCATCAATTATTTCTTTAATTAATAAAAGAATTTTCTCCTCGTCAAATTTCTCGTTTTTGTGTCTAAAAAAATAACGTAAGGGAAACATTGAAATAGGGGTTAGAATATATTTCCCCTGAATGAGTCTTGAAATTGTCGAATAGTCAAAATCCTTTGAAACAAAATCTTCTATTGAGAATTTCCTTAACTCACCAACCCCTTTAAAGAAATCTTTATTTTCGGAAACTATTTTCTCAGCAATTTTTTCAAGTAGATTGTCTCTTTCTTCAATCGCATGTATTGACCACCGAGCTCTGTTTAATAAATCCTCGAGTTCCTCTTTTTCAATTTTGTCCTGCAACTTATCTATCAATTTTGCATAATCTTCTACAAGACGGATAATCCTTCTTGAAGACTTATTTACTACAACTCTAAAACTATCATCGTATTTTTCGACAATAACATCTGGGAAATGGCTTACAAAATTCACGGTCTTAAATTCCTTTGCAGGGCATACATCCATTGAAAGTAATTTTTCTCTTAGAGAAAAGAGTTCTTCTTTTGAGATCTTGTATTTTTTTACAAGTTCTTTATAGTTTTCATTCATAAGGAGGTCAAGGTCTTTTTGGATCAATTTTTTAATTTCAGTTGATATTTCTGCTTCATTTGATAATTGAATAATAAAATATTCTTGAATATTCCTTGCACCAACTCCAATAGGTTCAAGAGTCTGAACAAATTCAAGTGCTTTCTTGAAATCACTTGCCTTTATTCCAAGATCTTTTATAAGTTTTCTCTCATCTTCTGTCAAAAAACCACACTCATCAAGATTATCAACAATTTTAAAAGCTATTTCTTTAATTCTCTCGTCTATTGGAGAAACTTCAATTTGAGTCTTAAGAAAACTATATATATCATCATCTTGAGGTGCTGTAACTCCTTCAAATTCTTCATAAACAACAGTATCACTCTCATCAACAAAAGGATTACTTTCAATTAGTTCTTCTATGTATTTGTTAATTTCAAGATTTGGAAGTTCAAATATGTGTGATTTTAAAACAAGGTATGGCAAAAACTTCTGCCTTAAAACTTGTTTTGCTCTACTTTTATTCTCCATAGGATTCAATCTTCTTCAACCTATAGTAAATTTCCTGTTTTGAAAACCGCCCTTTTGTTTTTTCTGAGAGTTCTCTTAGAGACATAAAGGGATATTCAAGCCTTAGAATAGCAACTTCCTTAAGATCTGGATCAAGACTATCAAATTTTCCTTTTTCAATTAGTGATTTTATAGCTTTTATTTCTTTTGAGGCAGAATTTGTTTGCCTTTTTAGATTCGCATATTCAAAATTCGCAAGTCTGTTTGCCTCATTTATAACAGATTTTTCAACGGCATCCTCCTCAAGTTCAGTATAAATATGAAATGCCTTCACCACATACAGAAAATCCTTTATATTCTCGCGGCCTTTTATAAAAATCCTTCCAGGCTTTACAGAATGCTTAACCTTAAATTGAGAAAGAATATTAGAGACAAAATCTCTCTCAGTGTCTTTTTCAAACCTGAATTCAAGATGATATGAAGGGGGCGTTGAAATAATTCCACAGCCAATATAAACTCCGCGCAAAAATGCCTTCTTTTCGTTTGACTTTGCATGTTTCACTGACTCAAAAATTTTATCAATTTCGAATTCTTCTATAACATTAGAAAAAATTATTTCATAAATACCTCGTTCAGTAGAAATAATGTCTTTTTCCCTTCTTATATTAAGATCATTAAAGAGTGAAATTATCTTTCTTATAACGAATAACTCACGTGAAGAAAACTTAAGCATCTTCTCATTTGATATCACAATGTGTCCATTTCCCACTGCTATACCATAAAGCTCGAAAAGAGGCTCCTCATTAACCGATGAAAGCTCTCTTTTAAGTCTTATATTCAAGCTCTCTTTTGCACTAATTTCATTATTATCTCGCCCAGTGCTTCTGGATCGTGTCGTATGAGACCACCTCTTTCTTTTGCAAAATAACCTAATATAGGTTTGACTCCAAGCTTAGAAACATTTTCTACATCAGGTGTAACAGGTTCAGAATTTGAGAGTTTATATCTTGATAGCGTTTCCTTTGAAAATTCTTTAGTGTTTATTATAGCGTAATTTAAAACCCCATCACCAATAGTATCAACAATAACTTTCACATGATGAGAGGCCGTAAAGCCATCAGTTTCGCCATGCTCAGTCATTGCATTAACAACATAGATCTTGATGGCATTTGACCTCCTTATTGTATCAACAATTGAAGGGATTAATAAAGGTGGCATAATGCTTGTAAACAAACTACCTGGGCCAATCACAATAACATCTGCATTTAATATTCTCTCCAAAGCAGGTAAATAAGGTTTAATTTCTCCATTTTTTAAAAACACTCTTTTTATTTTCTTTCCTCTTTCTGTAATCTCTGCCTCACCTTCAACTATTTCTCCATCCTCAAACTCTGCACAAAGAATGGCCTCATCCTCTGTAAATGGTAAAACTTCACCGTCTATGTTAAGAAGTTTTGAGAGTTTCAGAACAGCATCCCCAAAATCATTTGTAACTTTAGTAAGTCCTGCTATTAGAATATTTCCAAGATTATGACCATCAAGGCAAGAATTAGGAGCATTAAATCTATAGGAAAGAATCTTCCTTGCAAGGGAATTTTCATCTGTCAACGCAAGAAGACAGTTTCTTATATCTCCTGGGGGTGGGACATTTAATTCACGTCTAAGCCTTCCCGAGGACCCTCCTGAATCCGCAACAGTTATTACAGCGGAAATTTTTAAAAATTTTCCTCTTAGTCCTTCAAGAACTGCTGTAGTGCCAGTGCCACCACCTATATTTACAACACGTTTCTTGAGACTCTCTTTCCTTCTTTCAAAAAGAAGGTTCATTATCTCCTCATAAGGTTTGTCTGGCACAAGCGCCTTTGCAACTGATTGAACAAGCAAGGAAATACCAATATAAAGCAAAATAATGGAAGCAATAATCACAAGAACAGATACAATCTGAATATAAAAACCTTCGAAAGGCACATCGAAATATTTCCCAGGATAAAGAAAGCTGTTCATAAAATATTCATTTTGAGAGAGAACTGTTGAGAATACAAAAATCCCATACATAAGAAGAAGAATAGACAAAATAATTAGAATTACGTATCTTTTTAATTTTAAACCCGGTAAAAGAAATCTTAATCTGCTATTTTCTATCTTCATTTTCCAAATCCCTATGTACTACAGAAACATTAAAACCCTTCTCTTTAAGTTTTAGAGATAAAATTTCTCCGACTGCAACAGACCTATGATGACCTCCTGTGCAACCAAGCGAAATCGTAAGGTAGGACTTTCCCTCTTTTATGTAGTAAGGAATTAGAAATAGCAAAAAGTCCATGAGTTTATTTAAAAATTCTTTTGTCTCGTCAAAACTCAAAACAAAATCTTGAACTTCTTTGTTAAGTCCAGACTTTAATGTAAGTTCTTCTTCATAGAAGGGATTGGGAATAAAGCGGAGATCAAACACAAGATCAGATTGAAGCGGCACACCATATTTGTACCCAAACGTAATAATTGTAATATGAAGAGCTTTTTCTTTAGGCAATGTGAGAATTTCTATAATTTTTCTTTTAAGATCCTGGACTTTGAAATTTGAAGTATCTAACACAATATCTGCCATTTCCTTTATAGGCATTAGGCAATTCATCTCTTCTTTGATTTTTTCCTCAAGTGTTACCGAAGTAGTTTCATCAAAAGGATGCTTTCTTCTTGTTTCTGAAAACCTTTTTACAAGCGTTTCAACTGATGCCTCAAGAAATATAATTTTAATGTTTATATCTTCTCTTTTTTTTAATTCTCTTACGATTTGTGGAAATTGCTTCAAAAAATCTTTGCTTCTTATATCAATTACTGCACATATTTTATTAATCTTTCCCTCTGTACTTTGAGCAATTTTTATGAAGTCATTTATAAGAGTTGGTGGAAGATTATCAATACAATAGTAACCCAAATCTTCCATTACACCCACTGTTTTAGTTTTACCTGCTCCGCTTAATCCAGTTATAATTACAAAATTTATTCGATCTTTCATCAAAATATTATACACGCCATTTGAGTTTTTATAAAAATACAATATAATAAAAACAGTAAATTTAAATATTAAAAAGGGAGGCTAAAAATGGCTTTAACTGGGGATTTAAGTGAGCTTGATCTTAAAGGTATATTAAACTTAGTTCAATCAATGAAAGGGACAGGAAAACTTGCAATCATTGGAGACTCAACTAATGTTTTTCTCTACTTTAAAGACGGAGTCATTGTTAATGCTGAAGGAGATAAAGATCCAATTTCCTCTTTTGAGAAGGCTGCAGGTTTGAGATCAGGCAAATTTGAGTTCATAAAGACGGACGATGTAAAAGAAGGTGAAAAAGCAAAAGAACTTCAGGTTCTCGCGAAGGACATAGATAACATCTTAAAACGCTGGGAAGAACTAAAAAAGAGATTTCCAAATTACGATATCGTATTCGACATAGGTGAATCACAATCAGAAGAAGTAAAACTCACACCTGAGGAATGGAAAATACTTGCACTTGTAAGAGAACCAACAACACTTTTGCGATTGCTTATGAATTCCCCCATGGGAGAAATGAAAACTCTTGAGATCCTTTCTTCCCTTTTTGATAAGGGTCTTATCACAATGAGTTTTGAAAAAGAGGATATATTAAAAGAAGAGGACCTTGTCATTCCCGTAAAAGAAACTGGATGGTATGCAGTCAATACCCCGATTTACGGTGAAAGGAATATAACCTTTTACAATAAAATTGATGGACGTAAGGATTTTCAAACAATATGCAAAGAGATGGGAATTACACTCAGAGAAGGAAGACAAATTTTAAGATACTTAGTAAGTAACGGAAAAATTTCTTTACGTAAGAAAACTAAATAAATTCACGAAATACAACATTTGCATACTGTACTCCCTTTTCGGTGAGTGCAATTTTATCTTTTAGAACTTTCAGTAAATTGAGATTGCTCAATTTTTCAATATTTTCCTTGAAGTCTTCAAGAAGAAAACTCCCAAATCTATAATAGTAATCGTCAAAATATACACCTTCAAGAAGCCTAAGACCCATAAAAATAAACTCACTTTTCAATTCTAAAGCGGAAAGTTTCTTCCGAAAAGAATATGGTAATTTTCCCTCATCAAGTCTTTTAAAATATTTATCAAAACTCCTAACATTCACATAACGAATGGAATTATAAAAGCCACCCCCTGATATTCCAAACCCCAAATATGGAAAACTTCTCCAGTACGAAATATTATGCACGCATTCAAAGGATTTTCTTGCGTAGTTTGATATCTCATAGTGAATATATCCGTTGTCTTCCAATAACCTTTCTCCATATTTATATTCATTTAACCAAGTTTCTTCATCGGGAAATTTGAACTTTCTTTTCATCCTATTTAAAGGTGTCCCTCTTTCAAGCATAAGTGCATAATAAGAAATATGCTCTGGTTTCAAAGAAATAGCTTTTTTTAAAGAATTAATCTCGGTATCAAACGATTCGTTAGGTAAGGCAAATATAAGATCAATATTAATATTATCAAAACCAAGTGAACGTAAGAGTTCAAACTTTGCTATTGCAGTTTTACTATCATGAACCCTTCCGAGGATTTTTAGTGTTTCGTCATTAAAAGATTGAACGCCAATACTTACTCTATTTATTTTAAGGGTTTTGAATGCTTTAAACTTTTCTTTTTCAATACTTTCGGGATTCGCTTCGATTGTAAACTCTTTAAGATTTGAGAGGTCAAAATGACACTTTAAAAAACTCAAAAAGTTAGATAACTGCTCAGCCTCTATAAGACTGGGTGTGCCACCGCCAATATAAATTGTTTGCACCCTTTTAATAGATTCCTTTGGGAATTTTTCTAAGAAAAGTTCAACTTCTCTTTTAAGGTATAAAAAGTATTTTTGTGAAAGTTCCTTATGAAACTGATATGATACAAAGTCACAATAAGAACACTTTTTTATGCAAAATGGAAAATGTATATAAAGCCCAAAACCCTCAAAAACTCTATTCTTCTTTTTCTCCACTCTTTACCGAAAGGATCGAGAAGAATGCTTCCTGTGGGATTTCAACATTTCCAACCATCTTCATCTTTTTCTTTCCCTCTTTTTGCTTTTCAAGAAGTTTTCGCTTTCGAGTCACATCTCCGCCATAACATTTGGCAAGTACATCTTTCCTATACGGCACTATTCGTTCCTTCGCAATGATTTTACTTCCAATGGCAGCCTGTAAGCTTACTTCAAACATCTGTCTTGGAATAACTTTTCGCATCTTTTCAAGCATTGATCGAGCAATATAATAAGCTTTATCCTCGTGTGCCATAAAGGAGAGAGCATCAACAGGCTTTTTATTTATCAAAATATCAACTTTAACAATATCGGCTTTCCTAAAGCCAACGAATTCGTAATCAAGTGTTCCATAGCCTCGTGTAACAGATTTTAAAGTATCAAAAAAGTCAGTAATTATTTCCTGCAATGGCACCTCAAAACGAATAATTACCCTTTTTTCTTCCGGATAGAGCATCTCTTTATAAACTGCTCTTCTTGTTGTAATTAAATCCATTACATTACCAATGTAATCTGGTGGAATCATTATTGAAGCATCCACTATTGGCTCCCTTATCTCAAGAATATTTGAAGGATCTGGAAATTTGGCAGGGTTATCGATTGTAATGGTACGACCATCTCTTAAAACAACTTCATATTCTACGTTTGGGATAGTTGCTATAATTTCTTGTCCAAATTCTATTCTCAATCTTTCAATTGTTATTTCCATATGTAAAAGTCCTGAAAAACCACATCTAAAACCAAATCCAAGCGCTTCTGAAGACTCTGGCTCAAAAGTAAATGCTGGGTCATTTAGGTGAAGTTTTTCAAGAGACTTCTTTAATTCCTCAAACTCGTTTGTGTTAAGTGGGAATATACCTGCAAAAACCATTGGGACATTTTTTCTGAATCCAGGAACTGGTTCTTTTGTAGGATTCTCTGAATGTGTTACTGTATCGCCAATTTGAACATCAAGGGGATCTCTTATAAGAGCAGTAAAGTATCCAACAGAACCTGCGGAAAGCATATCAGTTTGCTCCATTTTAAGTCTAAAGATCCCAACCTCTTCAACCTCAAACTCTTTTCCATTAGACATGAATCTAATTCTATCACCCTTTTTTATTGTCCCATCCTTAATACGCACGTATACGACGACTCCTTTATAGGTATCAAAATGAGAGTCAAATACAAGTGCTTTAAGCGGTGCATTTGGATCACCTTGAGGTCCTGGTATTCTTTCTATGATTGCTTTGATTAGATCATCTACACCTTCGCCTGTTTTAGCGCTAATTTTGAGAATCTCATCCTCTTTAAAACCAAGAATATCAACGATTTCTTTTGCAGTGCCTTCGATATCTGCATCTTTTACATCAATTTTATTTATCACAGGAATTATTATAAGGTCATTCTCCAAGGCAAGATATGTATTTGCAATGGTTTGTGCTTCAACTCCTTGCGTTGCGTCAACAAGAAGGATTGCTCCTTCACATGCCTTAAGGCTTCTTGAAACTTCGTAAGAAAAGTCCACATGTCCTGGCGTATCAATGAGATTAAAAAGATACTTATTGCCTTCTACCTCTATATCAAGGCTAACGGGGTGGGCTCGTATAGTTATACCTCTGTCTCTTTCGAGTTCCATACTATCGAGAATTTGCTCTCCCTTAACAACAAGCCCACCCTTTTCTAAAAATCTATCAGCAAGTGTAGATTTTCCGTGATCAATATGTGCAATGATTGAGAAATTACGAATTTTATCCATGTGATGGAACTTTCTCTTTTATTTCGAAAATAATACCCTCGTCTTCTTTGTAATCAACAACAACAAGACTTCCTTCCTTAATTTCACCTTGGAGGATTTTTACAGCAATTGGATCCTCAACTTCTTTTTCTATAAGTCTCTGTAATGGCCTTGCGCCATATTCAGGGCTATAGCCAGTTTTTGCAAGGTATTCTTTAGCCTTTTCTGTAAGTTCGATTCCAATATTATTTTCAGAAGCATTTTTCTCAATTCTCTTCATGATAATATCAACAATTTTCTCAATCTCTTTAAGCGTAAGTGGATAGAAAACAATAATATCATCAAGCCTATTTAAGAATTCAGGCTTAAATAATCCTTTAAGGGATGATAATAATTTCTTCTTTTTTTCCTCAAAGGACTCGATAGTATTGCCTAATTCAAAACCAACGCTTTTTTCTTTAAGGCTCTCTGTTCCAAAGTTAGAAGTAAGAATTATGACAGTATTTTTGAAATCGACAGTTCTTCCTTGTGAGTCAGTTAGCCTTCCTTCATCCATTATTTGCAAAAGAATATCGAAGACGTCAGGGTGTGCTTTCTCAATTTCATCAAATAGAACAACAGAATATGGTCTTCTTCTAACTGCTTCTGTTAATTGACCACCTTCTTCATACCCAACATATCCAGGTGGAGATCCTATGAGCCTTGAAACTGAGAATTTCTCCATGTATTCAGACATATCAAGTCTAATAAGTGAATTCTCATTTCCAAAAAGAAACTCTGCAAGAGTCTTAGCAAGCTCAGTCTTACCAACTCCGGTTGGTCCAAGGAACAGGAATGTGCCAATTGGTTTATTAGGATTTTTCAAACCAGATCGAGCACGTCTTATTGCACGCGATACTGCTCTAACAGCCTCTTCCTGACCAACAATTCGCTTATGCAACTCTTCTTCCATATGGACAAGACGTTCTTTTTCATCTTTAACCATTTTTTCAGTTGGCACTCCTGTCCAAAGGCTTATCACTTTACGCACATCCTCTTCACTTAATATTGGAATTTCTGTTTCCTTTTCACTTGCTATGAGCCTCAAAGCATTAAGAAGATTCTTCTCCTCTTCTCTAAGTCTTTCAGCTTCAAGAAGCCTTTTTTCTCTTATTGCTTGGAATCTTCTATCTTTAATTTCTTTAATTTTTCTTTCAAGTTCCTTTATCTCAGAATTTTTCGAAAGTTGAAGTTTCAACCTTGCAGAGGCTTCATCAATAACATCTATTGCTTTATCTGGAAGAAATCTGTCGTTTATGTATTTTACCGAAAGCTTGACTGCAAGTTCAATTGCTTCATCTGGGATTCTCACTCCATGGAATTTTTCATATCGCTCACGGATACCTTTTAATATTTGAATTGCCTCTTCAATTGAAGGCTCTTTAACATAAACAGGCTGGAATCTTCTTTCAAGTGCAGGATCTTTTTCCACATATTTTCTATATTCCTTAAGGGTCGTTGCACCAATAACTTGAATCTCACCACTTGCCAATGAAGGCTTTAATATATTAGATGCATCAATTGCACCCTCAGCTGCTCCTGCTCCAACAAGCGTATGGAATTCATCAATAAAAAGAATTACATTCCTATTTGTCTTTGCAACTTCTTTAAGGATCTTTTTCATTCGTTCTTCAAATTCGCCTCTGTATTTTGTCCCTGCAATAACAGATGCAAGATCTAAAGATACAATTCTTTTCCCTTTAAGTAAATCAGGAACATCGTTATCTGCAATTTTTTGCGCAAGGCCTTCAACTATTGCGGTTTTTCCAACTCCTGGATCTCCAATGATTGCAGGATTATTTTTCTTTCTTCGCATGAGGATTTCAATGACTCGCTCAATCTCAGATTCTCTTCCAATGACAGGATCAAGTTCGCCACGAGAAGCAAGATAAGTGAGATCTCTTGAAAATTGGTCCAAAGTTGGTGTCTTTGTTTCTCTAAATTCAGAAGTTTTCATTGCATCTCTTGTTGACTTTTCGCCAATCATTGAATAAATTGTTTCCTCAAACTTCTGTATATCAACTCCTAAGTCCTGAAGAATCTTTACTCCTACACCACCGCCCTCATGAAGAATTGCAAGAAGAATATGTTCAGTACTTATATAATTATCGCCAAGATTAATCGCCTCACGCTCAGCAAGTTCAAGTACTCTCTTCGCACGTGGGGTAAGAATTACCTCATCGCTTGTCTTTCCAGTAAAATTCCTGTTTTCCTTAATGAAGTTCTCAATTCTCAGAACAACCTCTTCTGGATCAACGCCCATATTGAGAATCGCATTGTATGCAATGCCTTCCTCAACCTTGATAAGTCCAAGCAATAGATGCTCCGTCCCGAGATAATCATTCCCGAGATTGTGAGCCTCTTCCTGGGCAATTAAAATCGCCTTTTGTGCTCTTTCTGTTAAATTGTTCCAATTCATAAAATCATCTCCTAATAATATTGTAGCGAATTTTTAAAATTTTAAAAGGGGATTTTGAAATTATATTCGTGTTTTTTGAAAATGCAAGCGAATAAATGTTTGTTTACGCTTCATTAAAAAATTTAACTTAAATAAATTGAGATTTGGATTTTTTGCAATTTTTGATAAAATAAATTGTTTGGAGGTTAAGAGATGGATGAAAAAGAAAAATTTAATAGTGAAAACAAAACCGAAAGACCCGAAACAATTGAATATAACGCAGAAAGTTTAAAAGTTCTTGAAGGGCTTGAACATGTAAGAAAACGCCCTTCAATGTATATTGGCTCAACATCAGAATCAGGGCTTCACCACCTTGTTTTTGAGGTCGTAGATAACTCAATTGATGAAGCAATGGCCGGTTTCTGTACCGAAATAACTGTTAAAATGGGACGCGATGGCTCGATTACCATTATTGACAATGGCCGTGGAATTCCCGTAGACGAGCACCCGGAACTTCACATATCTGGTGTTGAGGTTGCGCTTACAAAACTCAATGCGGGAGGAAAATTTGAAGGAAAAGTATACCATGTTTCAGGCGGTTTGCATGGTGTTGGAGTATCTGTTGTAAATGCACTTTCAAAGCACCTAAAAGTAAGGGTTTACAGAAACGGAAAAATCTACGAACAGGAATATGTAAGAGGGAAACCGCTTTATCCTCTAAAAGAAGTGGGTAATTCACTTTTCAACAATACAGGGACAGAAATTACGTTTATCCCTGATGATGAAATTTTCGAGACAGTAGAATTCAAAGAGGAGATAATAAAAGAAAAACTAAAAGAATTGGCGTATTTAAACAAAGGTTTAAAAATAAAGTTCATAAATGAGAAAACAGGGGAAGAAGTTACTTATGAATCAAGAGAAGGTATTTTAGACCTTGTAAAAGACATAAATAAAGATGAACAAGTAATTCCTGAAAACCCAATTTATTTTAGTCAAGAAGAAGATCATTTTTTTGTTGAAGTTGCAATGCAGTACAATGCAGGATTTTCATCGGAGATACACTCATTTGTAAACAATATAAGAACAACAGAAGGTGGCACACATGAATTAGGTTTCAAGCAAGCTCTAACAAAGCTCTTGAATGACGAGGGCGTTCAACTTAAGATGATAAAAGACGAGGCATTAACATTCGATGATGTTAAAGAGGGTCTTGTTGCGATAATTAACGTAAGGATGCTTGAGCCTCAATTTGAAGGACAAACAAAAACAAAATTAGGTAATGCTGAAGTAAAAAATAAAGTTTATAATATTGTAAAGACTCAATTGACACTTTACTTTGATAAACATGTGGACGAACTTCAACAAATTCTTAAAAAGGTTCTCCTTGCTCAATCTGCAAGAATTGCAGCAAAAAAAGCAAAGGAGCTTGTAAGAAGAAAAGGAGCATTAGACTTTTCTGGTAGACTTCCTGGAAAACTTGCCGATTGCTCCCTAAATGATCCTGCCCAAACTGAACTCTACATCGTTGAAGGAGAGTCAGCAGGTGGAAGCGCAAAACAGGCAAGAGATAGAAAATTCCAAGCAGTGCTTCCCTTAAGAGGAAAAATCCTAAATGTCGAAAAAGTTAATATGGCACATGCCCTATCATCTGAGGAGATTAAAAACTTAATAACTTCACTTGGATGTGGAGTAGGGGAAGACTTTAGAGAAGAGCACCTTAGATACCACAAAATCATAATAATGACAGATGCCGATGTTGACGGTGCTCACATAAGAACATTACTTCTAACATTCTTCTTTAGATACATGAGGCCATTAATTGAAAAAGGTTATCTTTATATTGCTCAACCTCCGCTTTATAGAGTTTCCTACGATAAGGAAGTAAGATATGCCTATTCAGATGAGGAATTGAAGCATATTATGGAACACTTAAAAGACCCAAATAAAGCAGAGGTTCAAAGATACAAAGGTCTTGGAGAAATGGATCCACAGCAACTTTGGGAAACAACAATGGATCCAACAAGAAGAATAATCAAAAGAGTAACAATAGAGGAAGCAGAGCAAGCAGACAAACTCTTTGAACTTCTCATGGGAAGCGAAGTTCAGCCGAGAAAAGAATTCATTATGAATCACGCAAAAGAAGTTGTTAATCTTGATATTTGAGGTGATGTATGGCAGATCTATTCCATGAAAAGGTTATAAATGTTCCAATTGAGGAAGAAGTTAAAAAATCATATCTTGACTACTCAATGAGTGTTATTATAGGAAGAGCGCTTCCAGATGTGAGAGATGGCCTAAAACCAGTGCATAGAAGAATTCTTTATGCAATGAACGATCTTGGATGCCTCCCAAATAAGCCATATAAGAAAAGTGCAAGAATCGTAGGAGAAGTTTTGGGTAAATACCATCCTCATGGTGAATCATCTGTTTATGATGCTCTTGTAAGAATGGCTCAGTCTTTCTCCTTGAGGTATCCATTAGTTGATGGACACGGA
Source organism: Caldisericum sp. (assembly GCF_049967455.1). NCBI lineage: Bacteria > Pseudomonadati > Caldisericota > Caldisericia > Caldisericales > Caldisericaceae > Caldisericum > Caldisericum sp. The sequence continues at coordinate 124,854 of NZ_JBMFSR010000001.1, forward strand.
AACTTCGGTTCAATCGATGGAGATGTACCTGCGGCAATGCGATACACAGAAGCTCGTCTTGCTCCAATTGCAATGGAGATGCTTGAAGGACTCGATGAGAATACGGTTGATTTTGTGCCAAACTTCGACAATACTCTTAAAGAACCAGTAGTACTTCCTGCAAAAATACCAAACCTTCTCATTAATGGTTCTTCTGGAATTGCAGTTGGAATGGCAACAAATATTCCACCTCATAACTTAAAAGAAGTTATAGATGCTCTTATTTATCTCATAGATACAGAAATTCTTAAAGGAGATCAGGTAACAACTGAAGAGCTAAGACATTTCATTAAAGGACCTGATTTCCCGACAGGGGCATCGATTCTCGGCACTTCAGGTATAAAAGAATATTTCGAGACAGGAAAAGGATCGATTACTATAAGAGGAAAATACAGAATTGAAGAAGGCAAACATAAAAGAAAATATTTTGTCATTACAGAAATCCCATATGAGGTAAATAAGGCTGAACTCGTCGAAGAAATTGCAAATCTTGCGAAAGAGAAGAAGTTAAAAGGCGTTGAAGACATAAGAGACGAATCCGATAGAGAGGGTATTAGAATTGTCATAAAACTTTCCGAAGATGTAAAACCAGAAATATTTGAGGCAGAACTTGTTAAATTTACAAGATATGAAATAAAGTATGGAGTTATTCTACTTGGGATAATTGACAATCAACCAAAAATTTTTACACTTAAAGAACTTCTTAATGAGTTTTTACAATTTAGAGGAGAAGTTTTAAGAAGACAAACTCAGTTTAAACTCGAAAAGGCAAGTAAGAGTCTTGAAATACTAAGTGGAATTAGGAAGGCAATCCTTAAAATTGATGCAGTGATACCTCTCATAAAGGAATCAAAAGATAACGAAGAAGCAAGAAATAAATTAATTAATTTTCTTGAAATTTCTGAAGAACAAGCAAGGGCGATTCTTGACATGAGGCTTGCAAGATTGACAAGCTTGGAAGTTGAGAAGATTGATAAGGATATAAAAGAAACGGAAGAACTTATAAAAAATTTGAACGAGATTCTCACAAGCAAAGAAAGATTCTATAACGAGATTAAAGAAGATTTAAGAAGAATTGGAAACAAATTTGGAGATACAAGAAAAACAGAAATTCAACACTTCTATGAGACAATCGATGAAGAAGAACTCATACCAGATGAAAATGTGATCATTATTGTGACACGTGGCGGTTATCTTAAAAGAATGAGAGAAGATGTATTCAAAGTACAAAGACGCGGAGGAAAAGGGGTAATCGGACAATCAGTCTCACAAGAGGATTATCCAATTGAAATAATTCCAACAACACTAAAAAGTACAATGCTCTTTTTCACTAATATTGGAAAAGTATATTCACTCAGAGCATTTGAAATCCCAGAACTTGAAAGAACTGGCAAAGGCACTCCAATACACAGGCTTCTTAAACTATCTCCAAGCGAAAATATTAGCAAAGTAATCTCAATAGAAAAGGACAATAAAATTAAAAGTTTGCTCTTCGTAACTCGAAAAGGACTTGTAAAGAAAACAAAGATGGAAGAATTTGCCTATATTACTTCGGCAGGAAAAATTGCTCTTAAACTCAAGAATGAGGATGAGCTGGAAACAGTTATACCCCTTACAGAAGAAGCAGAAGTTATGATGATCTCAAATGTTGGGCTTTCAGTGAGATTTGACACAAGTTCAGTAAGAGAAATGGGAAGAGCTTCCTCTGGTGTTATAGGAATGAAAGTAAAAGAAGATGAGTATGTAGTTGATGCAGAAATACTTAAAGAGACCGATAAGGTGATACTTGTTACAGAGAAGGGATACGGAAAAATTTTAAGCGTAAAGGAGATAAGAAAAACAAAAAGAGGTGCAAAAGGCGTAAAGTGCATTAAATTGAGCGAAAAAACAGGAAATCTTGTTGCAGTAAAGGTAATACACGATGAGGAAAATTTATACTTGCTTTTAAAATCTGGAAATGTGATTAAAATAGAATTGAAGGATGTAAAAGAGTTGGGTAGAAATACAAGAGGTGTTATACTTGTAAGATTTAAAGAAGGAGAGGACACAGTTTCGGCAATAGCGTTAGAATGATGATATGAATAAAGAAATAAAAAATGCACTATTTACAAGCCTTGTATTAGTGATTGCAGTTATCTTAATATATCTTTTGTATCTAGTAAGGGATGTAATTCCTACAATTATCTTTGGCTCAGTTATTGCATATGTACTCCTTCCAATTACAAATTTCTTTGAAAAGCTAAAACTTCCAAGATCTCTTGCTTCTTTTTTAACGCTTCTTCTGTTTTTCTTTTTGTTAACTTTGCTTGGATATCTTCTTATACCGCTTATAATTCGAGAGCTTCTTGAACTTGCTCATAAAATTCCCAATTTGCAAGAAAACATTACTTCATTCTTTGAAAATATAGGCAGAGCATTAAATGCTCAAGTAGAAAGTGTTTTTATCAAAAATATAATTGCAAATACAACTTCAACGCTTCAGAGCGTTATACTAAACTTTATAACAAATTTTGCCAAGCAAATTGGAACAAAACTTTCTAATGTTGGATCTCTTGTAATTTCTTTCTTGCTTGCGTACTTTTTTATGAAAGATTCGAAAGCCCTTTATAGAATAACCTTAAGAAGATTCGACCCTAAGTTTAGAATAAAAATAAAGCACTTCCTCGATCGAACAAACGATGAAATGAGGACATATTTTTCAACACTTGTTATTATCTCAATCATTATAGGATTTTTTATGGGATTTGGAAGTTACATTGTTGGAGTTAAATATGCAGTTTTTATTGGTGTAATTGATTCATTCTTAGAGATGCTGCCATATGTCGGCCCTACTGTTGTTTTCCTAACAGGCGCTGTATTATCACTTACCCAAGGGTTTAAAACATTCTTAGCATTTGTTGTGATGTTTTCAATAGTTGAAGGTTTGTTTAGTAATGGCATTATCCCACATATTGTAGGAGATAAATTAAAAGTTCCTCCGGTGATTATAATTCTTATGATATCAATAGGGGGTGCGATCTTCGGCCCTCTTGGAGTACTTATCGCAACCCCCACATTTCTGATTTTACGAAATATAAGATTAATTTTTAGTTAGTTATGGCTTTTTAGGGACAGAAAGCTTTATTTTAAATCTTATAATATTTGTAATTTCAACAGTGTTTACATCAATGTATTTTCCGAGAACAAGGATTTTATCATTAACATTTAGGTCTGTTATCATTACTTTTCCTTTATAGTCTTGAGGGAATTTAAAGGTGAGTAGTGGAAGCTCAGAAAGTTTTATTGTTTTGGTTTCAAGATCTATAAAGGATACGGTCCCAGCTATCGCAACGGCTGTGTTTGGCTTAAAAGAAAGCACAACAATCGAGGTTGCAAAATAATTTCCAGTTACCTTATCAAGTCTCACATGAATTTGAACTGGATCGGAGACCTTTAAATCAGAAAAGGAAATTTTTCCTTTGCCCACTTTAGTTATTGAAGTTTTATCATTTACAAAGATTTGGTAATCAAAGTCCTTTATCTTTAAGAAATTGGGACCAATCTCAGTTATATATGAACGCATCTCAAATTCCTTATGGTTAAGAATAAGGATCTCTTTTGCAATATACACATCCTGCGAATAATCACCATGAACAACCACTCTATCACCAACTTTTAGTTCCGAAAAACTTACTAATTTTCCTTGAAGTCTAATTTTTGTTTGGTCATTTACAATAATTGTTTTTCCACTTACAACAACTGCGTTTTGTGTAATTGATGTAATCTCACCTACAACTGTGAAAGTTTTTGATGAAAGGTTTCCATTAAATACTAAAACAAGTCTTGCAACAAGGTCTTTATCAATTGTTTCACATACTGCGATCGCATGCATACCTACTTTAATATCGCTTATAGTTGCCTTTATCCCGTTCAACCTTAAAGCGGTATCATCTTTAATTTTAATAACCTTTTTATCAATGGTAATAGTGTTATCAGAAATAGCACTTATGCTACCTTTTACAATTTCAATTTTAGGTAAAGTTGCCTTAGCTTGAGCTTTTAATGGCATAAGTGTTACAATCAAGAATAAAACCAATACAAACACTACAAATCTCTTCATTCCCATCACCTCCACTATATAATATGCTTTATCTGTCGAAAATGTTACAAAACCAAAACGATACCTACTAATTAATTTTATGTCTTATATTATTTTTTTAAATATTAATTTTTCTTAACACACAAAAATTCTATTGACAAAGAGAAAAAGTGTTCTATAATACCTCAAAAATATGGAAAGGGTTAGATTAGTAGTAGCAATCAATAATAACAATAATAATAACTCGCCCGGCGCCGGTCGGTTTGGGTAGCTATTGCTAATCTTTACCCATAGGCCGGCAAAAAGCCGGCCTTTTTTAATTTAAAAATAAATTTTGAGGAGGAAAGTATGAAAAAAGAAACTTTAGAAGTGCAAAGCGAAGCAATCTTTAGGATGGGAGAATTTTTAAGAAGTAGAGGCTTTGTGGAAATCTTACCTGTTATTATTTCACCTCTAACCGATCCTTTGAACCATTCAGTTTACGATGCAAGAATTCCATATGGTGGGGGATACTATTCACTTACAAAATCTATGATTTTTCACAAACAACTTGCACTAAGGGAATACCCAAAAATTTTCATTTTCTCGCCAAACGTTCGACTTGAAAGAGAAGACAAAAAAGACTCAAGAAGACACCTTATAGAATTTGTTCAACTTGATCTTGAGATAAAGGATGCAACCAGAGAAGATATTCTTGATTTAGTTGAGGATCTTATAATTTACACAATGAAAAAATTAGAAGAAAAATTTGGGGATTTTATAAAAGCAACAAACCCGAAGTTTCACATTCCAAAGAAACCATTTGAGCGAATAAAATTTCTCGAAGCAAAAGAAAAGTACGGAAACGATTTTGAAATGATACTTTCAAGGGAAAGAAACGACCCGTTTTTCCTAATTGATATACCAATTGAAGAGAGAGAATTCTACGATAGACTGAGCGATGATGGAAAAACACTTATTGATATGGATCTAATTTATCCTTATGGATTTGGGGAAGGAATGTCTGGTGGAGAAAGAGAGTATGAGTATGAGAGAATAATAAAAAGAATGAAGTTCAAAAATATGAATCTTCAAGACTGGGATTGGTACCTAAAAGAAGTAAAAAAGGGATTACCGAGATCTGCAGGATGTGGAATTGGAATCGAGCGATTTACAAGGTTCATACTTGGACTTGAAAGTATAAAGGAGGCACGACTTTTTGCAAAACTTCCAGGGGAAATTGCCCTATAGCTTGACACAGCTCACAATTTTCATATAATGCATTTAATTTAAGGAGGCATATATGACTAGTATAAAGGAAGTTTTTAGAGAAGTCCATGAAAAGAAAATCGATTTGATTTGGCTTCAATTTACAGACATGCTTGGATTTCCGAAACTTGTTGAGATTTCATCCAAAATGCTTCCGCATGCTATAGAAAATGGAATTGCGTTTGATGGTTCATCAATAGAGGGTTTTGCAAGAATTGAAGAATCGGATATGCTTTTAAAACTTAATCCTGAAACTTTTTCCATACTTCCTTGGACTTTGCACAACGATATCAAAATTGCAAAAATCGTCTGTGATGTTTATATAAATGAAAACACGCCCTTCGAGGGGGACCCTCGCTATAGGCTTAAAAAAGTATTACAGGAAAGCGAACAAAAAGGATATATTATGCAGAATGGAGTTGAGGAAGAATTTTTCCTTTTTAAACTTAAAGATGGCTCTCCATCTACAGAACTTGTAAGCATGGGAAGTTACTTTGAAATGCTTCCAGAAGATGTGGGAGAAAAAACGAGAGCCTTAATTGCAAAAAATCTTGAAGAAATGGGCTTTGAAATAGAGACATCGCACCATGAGGTATCACCCTCGCAACATGAAATTGATTTCAAATACTCAGATCCAATAACGACTGCTGATAGAATCATTACATTTAAGATAGTCGCAAAGACAATTGCTCTCATAAATGGATTGTATGCCACTTTCATGCCAAAGCCAATTTTCGGTGTTAATGGATCAGGAGCACATACAAATATTTCTCTTATAGATAAAAACGGAAAGAACCTCTTCTTTGATGAATCAAAAGAATTTGAACTTTCTCAAGTTGCAAGATATTTTATAGGAGGCATCTTTAAACATATAGATGCAATTACAGCAATTGCAAACCCAACGGTTAACTCATATAAAAGAATTGTTCCAGGTTTTGAGGCACCAGTTTATGTCTCATGGGCAGTAAAAAATAGAAGTACTCTCATTAGAGTGCCTCAGGCAGATGAAAGAACAAAAAGAATCGAGTTTAGAAGCCCTGATCCAACTGCAAATCCTTATTTACTCTTTGCAGTAATTCTGAAAGCAGGACTCGACGGTATAGAAAATAGTATTGAGCCAGGTGAGCCAGCAAACGAAATAAACATATTCGAAGAAAACTCAAGAAATCCTTACAAATTTAAGACTCTCCCTTCAACTTTAAAAGAAGCAATAGAAGCGCTCAAAAAAGATGAGGTTGTAAGGAGTGCTTTAGGAGACAAGATCTTTGAAAAATACATAGAGGCAAAAGAAAGAGAATGGGACGATTATAGAACAAGTGTAACAGACTGGGAAATAAAAAATATTTTGCCCCAATACTAAGGAAAACAAAATAAATAAATTTTCTGTATAATAAGATATATGGATAACAAAACTTTACTTAAATTTTCCATTGTAATTCCTGCACATAATGAGGAAAAATATATTGAAGAGACACTAAAACATCTTAAAGAAATTGGATATCCCAATGATTTTTATGAGGTTGTTGTCGTTGAAAATGGCTCAAGTGACAAAACCTATGAAATAGCAAAAAAATATGAGTGTGAAAACTTTAAGGTATTTTCAATCGACAAAAAGGGAGTTTCGGTTGCAAGAAATTTTGGAGCAAAGAAAATAAAAGAAAATAGCGACTGGCTTATATTTTTAGATGCAGATACTCATCTTAAAAAAGGATTTTTGGACGATCTGAATGACTTCCTTATTAAAAACTCTTCTAAAAATTATGTTGTCGGAACAACTTCATTACTTCCACAAAAAAATTCATTGTATGCAAAATTCTGGTTCAAGTTTTACGACATTTCTCACATATTATTACATGCTTCACTAAGCATTCAAATTGTAAGAAAAGATGTATTCTACAAAGTATGGTATGATGAAAATCTACAATATACAGAAGATTGGAAGATGATGAAAAGTGCAGAAAAATTTGGAAAATTCTTTTTCATTTGGACAAACAAAGTTTACACTTCAACAAGGCGTTTCGACAGTGTTGGATACATAAAACAACTTATGCTATTTATATACTGGGGGATATTGCCAGAAAGGTACAAAAGAAAAGTAAATTACGAGGTGATAAGATGAGGATACTTCTTGTAAACGATGATGGCATTTATGCAAAAGGCATTAGGGTCCTTGCGAAGCATTTAAGAAACTTGGGGGAAGTTGTGGTAGTGGCACCAGACAGACAAAAGAGTGCTGCAGGTCATTCATTAACAATAAACGATGTTCTCCTCATAAAAGAGGTAGAAATCGAAGAAGGCTTTAAAGGTATTACTGTTGTTGATGGTACACCAACAGATTGTGTTCTTGTAGGCGTAAAGGATCTAATGAAAGATGATCCACCAGACTTTGTTGTTTCAGGAATAAACCATGGTGCTAACCTTGGAGGAGATATTCTTTACTCAGGGACAGTTGCTGGTGCTCTTGAAGGACTTGCAAATGGTTTTAAAGCTATGGCAATTTCTCTAGATGTTCATAGTGATGATGGTTATTTTGAAACAGCAGCAGTTGTTGCTACAAAAATTCTTCAAACACCAGAATTATTTGAAGGAATCGTTGAAGAACGCTCAATTCTTAATGTAAATGTGCCAAATGTACCAATAAACGAGTTAAATGGATTTCGAATTACAAGGCAAGGCAAAACTCAGTATGAAAATTATCTCGAAAAATATGTAAATCCACAGAAAAAGACATTTTATTGGATTGGAGGAGATAGGCCTCCTCATGAATTAGAAGAAGATACAGACTCATTTGCTGTTGCAAATAAATATGTCTCAATAACACCAATAAAAATTGATTTAACTAATTATGCTCTTATAGGAAAACTCAAGAAAATTTTGCCGAAACTGACGATATAATTTTTGATTAATAAGACATCCACAATAAAACAATGGGGCTATTGAAAGCCCCATAATTAATTTACAAAAGAGAGACAAACTACTTTATAACCAACGCTCTAAGTCTTCTTACCCTCTCTTCAATCGGCGGATGTGTTGCAAATAGTTGATTAATATTTCCAAAGGGATTAGAGATAAACATATGCGCAGTAGCTTGAGAAGCTGCTCTCATTGGCTTCCCGTATGACCCAATTTTTTCAAGAGCACTTGCAAGCGCCTCTGGATCTCTTATGATATAGGCTCCTGTTGCATCAGCAAGAAATTCTCTTTGCCTTGAAACAGCAGCTCTAATTAAAGCAACAATAATTGGAGCAAGGATCGACAAAATCAGCCCAACAATTAAAATTATCACAGAGCCTTCATTATCTCTATCACGCTTCCTTCCACCAACTCCCCACCACATACTTCTAAAAAGTATATCTCTAAGAATAAGAACAAGCCCTACCACAACACCAATAACTGTCATAAGAAGAATATCCCTGTTTCTGATGTGGGCCATCTCATGAGAAATTACTCCTTGAAGTTCCTCTCGATTAACCATTGAAAGCAACCCAGTTGTTACGCATATTGCTGCGTGGTTCGGATCTTTGCCAGTTGCAAAAGCATTGGGTTGTTGTTCGTCCATTATATACACCTTTGGTTTCGGAACTCCTGCTGCAATGGCAACTTCCTCAACAACATTATGCAAAACGTAATATTCGTTTTCAGAAGCTAACCTTGCATTAACAGATGCAAGAGCAATTTTGTCAGAATTCTCATATGCAATCCAGTTATAAAGAAAAATAAACGCAACAAGCAGAATAATTCCGAATGTTCCACCGTTAAAATACCAAACAAAGAAATAACCAATTGCAAAAAGTATTAGCGAAAATATCATCATAAATAGGTATGTTTTTCTTACATTTTCAGCCTGTAATTCATACAGGGTTTTTCTTTCCATATTCTAACCTCACAAAACTTCTAAACTAAAATTGGACTTTTACTGTTTGTCTTTCTTCCTCCATAACAGGATAATATTCTTTTGGTGTAAGATTCATCATTCTTGCAACAAACATATCTGGAATACGCTGTTGTTTTGCGTTGTACTGCATTACAATATCATTGTAAAATTGTCTTGCAAAAGCAATCTTGTTCTCAGTATTAGTAAGTTCCTCTTGAAGTTTAAGGAAGTTCTCATTTGCTTTTAATTCTGGATAATTCTCTGCAATTGCAAAAAGAGTTTTTAAAGTTGCACTAATTTGGTTATTGGCATCTCCTATATCCTTTACTGATGTTGCACCCATCGCTTTAGCTCTTAATTCACCAAGTTTTTCAAAGATCTCTTTTTCATGTGCAGCATAACCTTTAACAGTCTCAACAAGATTTGGAATGAGATCATACCTCCTTTTAAGCTGAACATCAATCTGTGCCCATGCATTTTCAACACGGTTTTTAAGATTAATAAATCCGTTGTAAGTTGCAATAAACCACAAAACGATCAAAACTAAAATTGCAATTAAAATTATTAAACCCATTCTACACCTCCTTTGAAATTATATCACAAATTATGAAATTATTATGAAAATTTTTCAAACGATACAACCTCTTCTAAAGATTTCCTATCCTTTTCGAAAATATTTCCGTTTCTTGGATATCCAAGTGTTAAAATAGCAGCTACGCGAACGTTCTGAGGAATGTTGAGAAGTTTTTTAACTTCGCCTTCATTGAAAGCTCCAATCCAACAAGTACCAAGTCCTAAATGTGCCGCCTGCAATGTCATGTGGTCAAGTGCAATTCCTAAATCGAGGATGTTCGAATCATACCATCCTCCCATGAGATATCCTCTTTCAGTAATACAACCTACAATCAAAACTGGCGCTTCGCCTACAAACTTTTGATTTGCACACGCAGAAACCATCTTCTTCCGTGTCTCTTTATCTTTTATAACAACAAACTTCCACGGTTGAATATTGCAGGCAGAAGGTGCAAGTCGCCCTGCCTCAAGAACTTCTTTCAACTTTTCTTCTTCAACATCTTTTTCTTGATAGTTTCTTACAGACCTTCTTTTTAATATTGCTTCTAAAATCATGGCTCATCACCTTTTTCTAATTTTAATAACTCTTCATTCAAAATTTTATTAACAAGTTCTGGCTTGCCTTTTCCTCTAAGCTCTTTCATTATTTGACCAACAAGAAAACCAAAAACTTGCTTTTTCCCAGAAAGATATTGACTTACTGGTGTTGGATTATTTTTTAAAACTTTAACAACAATTTCTTTTATTACGTTCTCATCTGTAATCTGGACTAATCCTTTACTTTCAACAATCTCTTTCACGGATATGCCTTTTTCGATACTTTCTTCTATTACGCTTTTTGCAATGTTCGTTGATATGAGACCAGAATCAAGGTAAGAAAAAAGTTCCTTAAACTCATTACTACCAAATGTAAGTTCATCAACATCTTTTCCTTTTTTATTAAGGAAGCCAAGAATATTAACAAGGAAAAAGTTTGCAACTTCCTTAGGATGCCCAACTTTATTTACAATATCTTCAAAATAATCTGCATATTTCTTATTGTAAGCAATTGTCCTTGCATAATCCTCTTGAAGACCCAAAGTTTCTATATATCTAACGGCCTTTTTATTTGGTAATTCTGGAATTTCATTTTTAACTTCCAAAACAAATTCTTCTGAAAGTTCAAGAGGGGGAAGGTCTGGTTCAGGAAAATATCTATAATCGTTTAGCTCCTCTTTTACCCTCATGGGCTTTGTAGTCCCTTCCTTTTCATCGAAGTGGCGGGTTTCTCTTATGATACGCTCACCGCTTTCAATTGCCTTAATTTGGCGCTCAACCTCAAAATCAATTGCACGCTTTACGCTTCTAAAGGAATTGAGGTTTTTAATTTCAACCTTTGTTCCCTTGTTTTCATCTTTTGACACAGAAACATTAACATCACATCTAAGGGCTCCTTTTTCCATATCACCAGAAGAGACACCAAGATACCTTACTATACTTCTTAAAAGAGTTAAGAATTCGTATGCTTCATCTCCAGATTCAAAATCAGGTTGAGTTACAATCTCCATAAGGGGTACGCCCGATCGATTAAAATCTATAAAGGAATATTCTGACTCTGTTATATCGCCAATGTGAATTGATTTTCCAGAATCTTCCTCAATATGACCTCGTTCAATTCTTATTTTTTTAATTTTCCCCTCCATTGGAATTTCAAGAAAGCCATCAAAACCAAGAGGAAGAGAATATTGTGTTATCTGATAACCCTTTGGCAAATCTGGATAAAAGTAATTCTTTCTGTAAAATGTCGATTTGAGATTTATTTTCATATTCAAGGCATGTGCAAGTTTTACACCATATCTTATAGCTTCTTTGTTTATAACCGGAAGTGCCCCTGGAAGCCCGAGACATACAGGACACACATGTGTATTAGGCGGGTCACCAAATTCGGTTGAACAGCTACAAAACATTTTTGACTTTGTCGCAAGTTGAATGTGAATTTCAAGTCCAATTGTCGGCTTAAACATGTTTTGCCTCCTCTTGAAGAACATAAGCAGTATTAAGAAGCTCCTCTTCCTTAAACCATTTCCCTATCATTTGAATGCCTATGGGAAGTCCTTTTGAATCAACCCCAAATGGAACAGATATAGCCGGGAGGTAGGCCAAATTAACTGGGATTGTGAAGACATCGCTTAAATACATTTCAAGAGGTGTTGCCTTTTCACCAAACCTGAATGCAGTTGTGGGAGAAGTTGGAGTAAGAATGACATCGCAAATTTCAAACGCCCTCTTAAACTCCTCAAAAATTATTCTCCTGACTTTTGATGCCTTCAAATAGTATTGGTCATAATAACCTTCTGAAAGCGCAAATGTGCCAATAAGAATCCTTCTTTTAACTTCGCTACCAAACCCTTTAGTTCTTGTGTCTTCGTAAAAATCTCTCAAGTTATCAGCATTACCTTCAAATCCATACCTCACACCGTCATAACGTGCAAGATTTGCTGATGCTTCAGACGGAGCAACAATATAATAAACGGAGAGTGCATATTTAAGATGAGGCATAGAAATCTCAACAATTTCTGCACCATTTTTCTCAAATATCTCCAATGATTTCCTGAAAGCTTCTTCAACCTCAGGTTGAATTTTAAAATTCTGTATCTCTTTTATTAAACCGACCTTTTTCCCTTTTATATCGCCTGTAAGGTAAGTCTCAAAATTTAGAACGGGCACTTTTGCAGTTGTTGAATCACGCAAATCAAATCCTGAAATAACTGATAAAGTTATTGCAACATCTTCAACGCTTTTTCCAATTGGACCTATTACATCAAGAGATGAACCAAATGCAACAAGTCCATATCTTGAAACTCTTCCGTAAGTTGGTTTAAGCCCTACAACGCCGCAAAAAGACGCAGGTTGCCTTACAGAACCTCCTGTATCAGAGCCAAGAGCAATAAGAGTTTCATTTGCCTTAACTGCTGCAGCAGATCCACCAGAAGAACCTCCAGGTACATACTCTGTATTAACAGGATTTTTAGTTTTAAAAAAAGCAGAATTTTCAGTTGAAGATCCCATTGCAAACTCATCAAGATTTGTCTTGCCAATTATTATTGCTCCTTCCTCTTTTATTTTTTCAATAACAGTTGCATCAAAAGGTGCAATATAGCCTTTTAGAATTTTGGAGCCTGCTGTAAGTTCAAAATCTTTCACAGAGATGTTATCCTTTACAGCAACCGGGACGCCTAAAAGCAAACCCTTTTTATTAGGATTATTATCAATCTCTTCTGCCCTCTTTAATGCATAATCGTGGAAAACATTTAGATAAGCCTTAATCTCGCTGTCAAGTCGGTCAATATTTGTTAAATATGTGAGAACTACATCTTTTGCTTTTAATTCTTTTGTCTTTATTTTCGAAACAATTTGAGAAACACTAAGAGCTGTTATATCCATATTACTCTCCTATAATCCTCCTTACTCTGAAAAAACCATCTCCAAAAAGTTCTCTAAGACGTTTAAGATCCGTTAGATGCAAACTATCTTCAACAATATCATCTCTCAGAACTAATTCAATCTTTTCACCATATACCATTGGTTCAATACTATCTGTCTCTACTTCCTTTAAATTTTCAAAGTAATTTATTATATCTTCAAGATCTTTTAGCATTGAACCTCTTTCATTCTCATCAAGTTTTAGAGCCGCAAGTTTTTCAATTCTTTCAAGCTCAATTTTCATAACTATTTTCCTCCATATCCAATCAATTTCTTAAATTCATCTTCATTTATGATTTTTATGCCAAGTTTTTGGGCTTTTTCAAGCTTTGATCCAGGATCAACTCCCACAACGAGGTAATCCACTTTTTTGCTTACGGTATCTGAAACGTTACCCCCGAGGCTTTCAACAATTTTGCTTGCTTCATTTCTTGTAAAATCTTTGAGTGTTCCTGTAAAAACAAACGTAAGCCCTTTTAATGGTCCTTCCTTTGAAGTTTCTACAAGTGTTTCGCTTGTGTTTACACCTGCCTTAATAAGTTTATCAATAACTTTTCTGTTTTCAGAGGAGCTGAAGAATTCAATAATAGATTTTGCGGTAACAGGCCCAATCCCTTCAATTTGTAATATATCTTCAACTTTCGCATTCATTAAATTATCAAGTGATTTAAAGTGTTCTGCAAGGAGTTCTGCTGTTCTCTTACCGACATTAAATATACCAAGTGCGTATATTAGATTTGAAAGAGGTCGCAACTTGCTTTCCTCAATATTTCTCAAAATTTTTTCGGCAAGTACTGGCCCCATTCTTTCAAGCGTGAGTAGTCTTTCTTTTGTAAGATAATAAAGATCACCATAATCTGTAACAAGTCCTTTATCGACCAATTGGTCTACAAGTTTCTCACCAATTGACTCTATATCCATTGCATCTCTTGAAACAAAATGGATTATACGTTCCTTAACTTGCGCAGGACATCTGACGTTTATGCAACGAGTTACAGCAAAACCCTCTTCTCTTACAAGCGGACCACCACAAACTGGACATTTATCAGGCATCTTAAAAGGTATTTCGTTACCTGTTCTCTTTTCTTTTACAACTCTTACAACCTCGGGGATAACTGAACCTGCCTTATGAACAATAACATGGTCTCCAATTCTAATATCAAGTGCCCTTGCAATATCTTCGTTATGAAGAGAAGCTCTCGAAACAACTGATCCATCAATTTCAACAGGCTCAAAAATTGCAACTGGTGTTACAGCTCCAGTTCTTCCCACGCTAAAAATAATATCTTTAACAATTGTTTCTGCTTCTTCTGCAGGGAATTTATACGCAATTGCCCAACGTGGTTCATGGGATGTTGCCCCTAATTTTTTTTGCAGTTCAATATCATTTACTTTAACAACTACACCGTCTGCACCAAATGGAAAAGAATCCCTTACGGAAGTTAGCCTTTTTACTTCTTGTATTACACTTTCGATATCCTTATGAACCCTTACTTCAGGACTTATTCTAAAACCAATTTTATTAAGATACTGAAGAAGTTCAAACTGTGTTTTGAATTCGACTCCTACAATTTCCCCAACACCATAAGCAATCATATGAAGTTTTCTTTGTGCTGTTATACGAGAATCAAGTTGTCTTATTGAGCCTGCTGCTGCATTCCTCGGGTTTGCAAACGGAGGTTCACCTTTTTCAATTCTTTCTTTGTTGAGTTTCTCAAAGTCCTCTTTATACATAATTACTTCTCCACGTACTTCAATAACAGAAGGAGGGGTATCAGTAAGAAGCTTTAAGGGAACACCTCTTACGGTTTTCACATTAGGGGTAACATCCTCCCCTCTTACTCCGTCCCCTCGAGTTGCACCTTTCACTAAAATTCCATTTTCATATCTTATTGATATTGCAAGACCATCCATCTTTAACTCAGTTTCGTATTCAATTTGATTTAAACCTGACTCTCTTTTAACTCTTCTATCAAACTCTCTTAAATCATTGTCATCGAATGCATTACCAAGAGAAAGCATTGGGACAGTATGAATAACTTCTGGAAACTCTTTAAGAGGTGGAGCACCAACCTTTTGAGATGGTGAATCAGGAGTAACTAAGTCTGGAAAACGCTCTTCTATTGCAAGCAATTCCTGAAATAGCCTGTCATACTCAGCATCTGTAATCTCAGGAGAATCAAGTACATAATAACGATAATTATGATAATTTATTAAATCTCTTAGCTCTTTAAGCCTTTTTTCAGCTTGCTCCCTTGTTAAATGAGAGACGTCAATTTTCATTTACACCCACCTCCTATCTTGTGAGCAGCTTTATATCCACCCCCTCAATTATATAAACATTTTGAGAATTCGAAGAGACTACAAAGATGGGATTATCTATCGAAAAGGCCTTTATGAATCGCCCTATTTCTCGGTCTTGTGAATCCTTTACCACTACTAGATAAAACACTGTCCCTTGCTGGTTTACATTTTTGTAAACATATGCATGTATTTGCGAGCCTTCAAGATACTCAAAAGGAGTAAAATCAACTTTTTGTATGCTATTTAAAAGTTTGCCTCTTGTGTCATAAAAGTAAAAACCGGATCCCGTAGAAAAAACTACTTTATTTTTACTAACAAAAATATTATGTATACTTGAATCAAAATTCGTTTTTGCAAGCATGGAAAGAGAACTATTATAGAAATATACAGGAAGGCTCGAATTATTTCCACTATTTTGAGTCTGATCAATTAATAATGTTTTATATCCTGCAACAATGTTTCCATCCACAAAATATCCAAAGACATTACTAATTGAACTTGTTTGTTTTTCAGTAATTGATGCTTTTGCTGCAATTCTTGAACCGTCAAGAAGATAAATATCTCCACTTTCAAGAACAAAAACTGCATTACCAGAGGAATCAATTGAGATTTGAGAATTTTGCCCCATGTCAGGAACAACATCTTTTGTAAGAACTTTTCCTGTTTTATCAATAGTTATAATCATATAAGAAAGATCTTTCAGAGATTGAAAGAGCAATTTTACATTGCCATTATTTAGAAATGTAACAAATGGATCCCTTGGGATATAGTTATCAAAACCCAAACTATAAATCTCCTTAAAATCTTTACCCAATACGTGAAATTTAACTCCTGCAACGTAAATAGAACCATCAGAAGGATTTACAACAAATCCAAAAATTTTACTATCAATTTTTTTTGAAAATTTCGTATTACCCTCGTTGTCAATTAGGGCTACGTATCCCTGAGTATTTCCCACAAGAATTCCATTCTGATAAGAAGTAGCAGCAGTAGGAGGTTCTTGAAGAGTTTTTAAAGTTTTTTCATTAAATACGATCTGTTTAATGAAAAAAAGCCTATAGATTATTAAACCTGCAAATACCAAAACTAAAATAATTGAAACGGCAACTAAAAGTTGCAATTTAGAAATCTTCTTAATATTTACTCTATTTTTGTTCTTCATGCTTCAATTTTATGTGAATTTCCTTTTTAGTCAAGATATAAACTTAATTCCTTGATAACATAAGGATTTATATGATTTTTATTATAATATGGCGGGTTTATGTGAAAAAAACAATTTGGACGGAGGAAGTTTTAATGCAAGAATTAAAACTGAGGACTATTATTTTAGCAGCATTAGGAAGTGCTGTAATCTCTATGAGTTCTATCTACGTTGCACTTCGAATTGGTGCATTACCTTGGCCTACCATTTTTGTTGCTATCTTATCAATGGCCATTTTAAAGGCCTTAAAAAACACAAATTTAAAGGAGATAAACGTAGCACATACAGGGATGTCAGCAGGTGCAATGGTTGCAGGTGGTATTGCCTTTACAATTCCTGGTATCTGGATGATTAACGAACAAACAAAGATAAGTTTCACCTATGTGTTCCTTGTATCCCTAATAGGCTCAGTAATTGGAGTTTTTATGGTTGCACTCATTAGAGAATTTTTTATTGAAAAGTCGAATTTACCTTTCCCTGTAGGGGTTGCAACTGCACAAACACTTATTGCAGGCGATGAGGGAGGAAAAAAATCAAAAATAGTATTTTCATCACTTAGTGCTTCAGCAATTTTTACCTTTCTAAGAGATGGATTTTCGAAAATTCCACAAGCAATTATTTTCAGAGGTCTTGAAAATTACGGAATCGGATTATTTATGTCACCAATGGCATTTGGCATTGGTTATATTATCGGAATTATCTATATGGGGGTATGGTTCATAGGAAGCATTATTGGAAATATTCTTATCCCTATTTTCCTTTCCTCGGCACTTCAAGGGATAAATGCCGCTATAACTTTCAAAAACAATTTGGGCATTGGGCTTATTATAGGCGGCGGTATTGCTCTCCTAATAAAAGATATAACACCTAAAATTTTGAGTATTTTCAAAAATGCATTCAGCAAACTGAACATATCCTACAAGATTATCTCTGTTGTACTTTTATCTATTCTTGGAATTGAACTTATATTCCTCAAACTTGGAATTATTGCAAGTTTATTAACGCTTGTTGGCGCAGCACTATCAGTTGTAATGGCTGCCTACACTGACGGGGCAACAGGCATTGTGCCAATGGAAATTTTTGGAATAATAATCCTTCTCTTTGTAAAACTTGTAATTGGTGGTAATTCTCTTTCTTACCTTCCTCTCTTTGCTATCGTTGCAATTGTTGCTGTTGCAAGTGGTGTTGCAGGTGATAACCTTCAGGATTTTAAAGCAGGGTCAATTATTGGAACAAATCCAAAAGCACAAATTATATCAGAACTTGTTGGTGCCATAGTGGGAGCAGTGTTTGGAACAATAGCAATGTTTATTCTCCACTTTGCGTATGGAAAGGTAGGACCAGGAACATTTCTTGTTGCACCACAGGCATATGCGGTTTCCCAGATGGTACAAGGACTTTCCAATCCAAGAAGTTTCATGTTTGGTCTCATAACAGGCTTTGCCCTCTATTTCTTTAACATCCCAACAATGATACTTGGCATTGGGGTGTATCTTCCGTTTATTATTTCTCTTACCGCATTTCTTGGAAGTGTTTTGAGAGTTGTAATTGATAAGTTCTTTCCAAAACAAAGCGAAAACTTTACACTTATTTCTTCTGGACTTTTAGGTGGCGAAGGTTTTGCAGGTACAATTGTTGCCATTATTAAGTTTATATGGAGGCTGTGATGGGAAGTATTACCGATGTTAAAGGAGTTCTTGTTGGTAATTACGAAGACTTGGAAAATCTGACAGGGGCAACTACAATAATTATAGAGAAAGGGGCATCTTCCGGTGTGGACGTAAGGGGGGGTGCCCCCGGCACTCGCGAAACAGACCTTTTAAAACCCGAAAACCTCGTTGAGTATGTTAATGCTATTTATATTGGAGGCGGAAGTGCAATGGGTCTTGAAGGTGCAAGTGGAGTTTCAAGATACCTTGAAGAGAGAAATATCGGTTTTGATACAGGAGTAAAAAAGGTTCCAATAGTAAGCGGTGCAATAATTTTTGACCTTGCCATAGGAAAACCTGTTTACCCAGATATTCAAGCAGGTTATATGGCAGCAAAAAACGCGACGGATAACTTCAATGCAAATGGTAATGTTGGTGCAGGTGTGGGTGCAACAGTTGGTAAAATAAGAGGCATGAATTTTGCAATGAAGGGTGGATTGGGAACTGAAAGCATAAAAATCGGAGATATTGTAGTTGGTGCTCTTGTTGTAGTAAATGCACTTGGAGATATCTATGACTTTGATAACAAAATCATAGCTGGTGCACTAAACGATGGCAAAAATGGATTTATAAACACTGAAGAGTTTATTCTGAAGACTCAAACTAATGAAGTACCATTTAAGAATACAACAATAGGTGTAATTGCAACAAATGTCAAATTATCAAAATCAAAATTAAAAAGACTTGCTATCATTTCTCATGATGCAATTGCAAGAAGAATAAAACCATCCCATACAATCTTTGATGGTGACACAATCTTCACCCTTTCAACTAATGAAATTGAATTTGAAGATTTACTAACACTTGGGGTCTTATTCGAAAATGTTTTAGAAAATGCCATTATCAATGCAATAAAATACGCAAAGACTATTCAAAACATTATTGCATTTGAAGACTTTAAAGTATAATATATTGAAAGGAGGGTTAAATGGTTGAAGAAGGAAAAATTGCTCCAGATTTTGAATTAAAAGATGCAGAAGGAAATTTAGTAAGACTTAGCGATTTTAGAGGAAAAATTGTAATATTATATTTCTATCCAAAGGCTCTTACATCTGGCTGTACAAAAGAGGCACAGGACTTTAGAGACCACTATGAGGAGATTAAGAAATTAAACGGAGAAGTAATTGGTATAAGTGGAGACAAAGTTCTTACAATAAAAAAGTTTAAAGAGAAAGAAAATCTTCCTTTTGTTCTACTCTCCGACGAAGGATTCAAAGTTTCAACCGAATACGGGGTTTATAAAGAGAAGAGTATGTATGGGAAAAAATATATGGGAATAGAACGCTCTACTTTCATAATTGATGAGAACGGTGTAATAAAAAAGATTATGAGGAAAGTAAAAGTTCCTAACCATGTTAAGGAAGTGATTGAAGAGGTTAAAAAATTAAGAGGTTTAAAATGAGGGCACTAATTATAGTTGATATGCTTAAAGACTTTGTGTATGATTGGGGAGCTTTAAAAATAAACGGAGCAAAGGAAATTATTCCTTATATTCAAGATTTAAAAACACAGTTTAAACAAGAAAAATTGCCTATAATTTATCTTGCAGATTCCCATGACACGTTTGATAAAGAATTTGAAATTTGGCCTAAACACTGCGTTGAAGGAACAGTTGGTGCAGAAGTAGTTGATGAATTAAAGCCTGATAAAGAAGACATTATTATAAAAAAGAAAACTTACTCTGGGTTTTTCAAGACAGACCTCGAAGAAACACTTAAGAAGTTAAACGTTAACGAAGTTTACATTGTTGGCGTTGCAACAAATATATGTGTGCATTATACGGCATCTGATGCAGTTTTAAGAGGTTACAAGGTGGTAATACCTTGGAAAGGAACAAAAGGAATAACCGAGGAAGACGAAATATACATGAAGAAACACTTTGAAAATGTTTTAAAAATAACAATTATTTAGGAGGATCGTGTGTTTACAAAAGAAGGGATTTTGAAAATAATTATTGATAGCGGAAATAATGGAATCACAAGAAGTGAAATCTACAAAAAAAAGACAAAGGAAAAAGATATAGTTGAGTCACTTGTTAAAACACTTATAGATGAAGGCAAAGTAGTCGAAAAGAAAAAGAGACTCTATGCAAAAGAAAAATTGCAAGAACTTCATGCTAAAACAGCAGTTTCTCAAGAGGAATTTGTAAAGTTAAAGGATTTTATAGAATTCAAAAATAAGGTCGAGAAAGCAATTGACGAACTAAAAGGGCTCATTTCGCAACTTAAAAACGAAATTGATCGAGCCTATGATTATATTAATGATGTCTTTATTTATCTAAAAGAGCCAGATCACGAAAAAGTAGGCGAAGTTGATGTTGATACATTGAGGATGATATATGATAACCTGAATGCAATTTATAATTTTGGTGACTCTGTACCAATTCCTGTTTTTAAAGACGAAGTTAAAAAACAATTTAATATTTCAGATGAAGATATTGACAAAATCCTTTTAGATCTCGATAGTAAAGAAATTATTTATCTCCAGACCATAGACAATCCAAAAGATTTTCCTGATACAAATAGAGGAATAAAGTTTGAGGGGAGAACTTTTTACTTTATAACATGGATGAAAAGAGAGTATTAATAGAGAAGTTTAAAAGCCTTCATCCTTTTAAAGAAAATATTATAAAAGACCCCTTCAGTAACGATATTATTGACGTTGAAACCATAAATAAAACTGCATTTGACAAAGTTATAGAAGAACTAAAGGAAGTAAAAGAATCTAAAAAACCAGATATTTTAATCTTACAAGGAGAACCAGGCTCCGGAAAATCGCATCTTCTTGCAAGGATCTATAGACATGCAGAAACTGAAAGATTTCTCTTTGCTCTATACAACCCACTTATCGTAAAAATTGATTCAACATATTCATCGCTTTTACGAAGTATCTTTGAAAGTTTTGAGCGAAAGCATTCTGAACTAAAAGCTAAACCCATAAATCATATAAGAGGAGAAATAATTCACATCGGATTGAAAGACTACAATTTACAAGAAGAACCAAAAATACAGGTACTTCTAAGAGAGATAAAAAAGCCCAAGAAAACACTCCTTCCTGCAGTTTTCTATGAGAACTTTATGTCATTGCCAAAAGATGCCCAAAATAGACTTGTAAAAGTTATCTCAGAAGAAACCTTAAAATACATTAAAGCTGAAAGTAATTATACCATAGGCAAAAAATACCTTAAAGCAATAATTGAAGCACTTATTGATGAAGAAAAATATCCTCTGTTGAGAGATCTTGTAAATGAAGGAAGCCTAACTAATGAAGATGCAAAAACACTAAATCTTACATCAGGATTTGTAGTAAATGAAGACATTGCTTTTGAAATTATTCAATCAATTTTTCTTGTATCACCATTCCCAATACTTCTTTCAATCGACCAAATAGAGCATTTTGATCAACACCTTGATGAAAAAGGGATAATCAATTTCCTTGAAGATCTTTACAGACTTGTTTCAAATACAAAAAATGTACTTCTACTTTTAAGTGCACAAACGGCTGTTTTCAGAAAATGGAATTCATTTTTACCAGAACATCTTAAAGATAGATTTGCAAATGTTGCATCCCTTGAGGGAATGAGAGCAGAAGAAGGACTGGAAATAATAAAAAAGAGAAACGCTTACTACTTTTCGAAATTGGGAGAACAAATTAACGATCCTTATTTCCCATTTAATAAAGAAGATATACTTTCAAAAATAAAAGAACATAAACTGAAATCACCAAGGAAAGTAATCGAGCTTGCAGATGAAATCCTTGAGGGCAAGATAATAGAGAAAAGGAGCCTAAAAAACGAGTTTGAAAATATTCTTAAATCACAAATATACAATAAGGATGACTTTGAAGAAGCTTTTGGTGAGTTACTTGTAACTTTATTGGGTGGAATTAATCTTTACCCTCGTGGAAAGAAACTTGTTATACAAGTAAATGATATGTCAGTTGGCATTGATAACTCCAAAAACTATTATTCAACTGTAAGAAAACTCGCAAGTTCATTAAAAAAGAGGAAGCTTAACAGAGCAATCTTTATAAGAGATGAAAAGATGCAGCTTAGATCTGGAACAAAATCAATGGAGTTGATAAAACAAAACGATATTTCAATAAGATACTACAATTTCGAAGAAGGGAAAAAATTAATGGCAGTTCAAAAACTCATAAGTCTTACAGAATCAGGAGATTTGGAGTTAGATACTAAAGAGGTTTCAGATTTTGCAAAAGAATTACTTAAACAATTTTTGGGAGAAATCCCTAAAAAAGGAAAAGTTATAGCGCCTCTCACGATGAAGAAACAAACAAAAGAAAAATATACTGGGGAAGCAAATAATATTGTTGAAGAAATTGTTTCAAAGATAAAAAGTGATTTTATTGAAGGAAAAATAAACGTTGCAAGATTGTCAAAATATATGGATAAAAAATATGCACACCTTATACCAGAAGTTGTCCAAAAACTTAAGATGATAGAAAGTCTTTATGTTAAAGAACAACAAAATGGAGAAATTTTTATTGCAAAGAAGAGTCTATGAACTGTCAGTTTCTGATGTATTAATGTTATCAAAGTGCGAAAAAGCACTTGAATTAAAGCTTAAAGGGTATAAAGTAAACTTTAAATTCGAAAAACTTTCGTATACAGGAATGCTTCTACATAAGACTTTAAACTATTTTGCTAAGAGCACAAGTGAAGGATTGTTTGATGAAATTGATTTAAATAACAAAAATGTTGAGACTTATATTAAGAACAAAATATATGAGGTCTTTTTCAGAGAAGTCAACAAAGACAACAGGTCTACACTTGATATTGTTTGGAAATACCTTGAAGACTTTTCGGTACTTCTCTCGACCATAGTTGAAGAGAACAATATATCTCTAAAAGACTTATTTATATACTCAGAAAAGCCCTTCAAATTCAAATTGACGGATCAAACTTTTATAAGGGGCCGATTTGATGTACTTTTGAGAATCGGGAACAAGATAAAAATAATCGATTATAAGACAGGAAAAGATGATTTCGAAAGAGACACATTTCAAATTTCATTATATTATAAGGCAGTGAAGGACACGCTTGGTATTGAAGCCGATCCACACATAATGTACTTTGAAGATGGAAAAATCATCACAGAAAGTTATACCAAAAGCGAGATAGAAACGACGCTTGAAGTTATAAAAAATCTTATTAACACCTTTTTGAATAAATTTGAACAAGGAAAGATAGAACTTTCAACGAACAGAAAATTTTGTAAATTCTGCAGTATGAGAAACTATTCATTCTGCAAATTCACTTAGAAATTCCCCTATAGAGTCCTATAACTTTTCCAATAATTTTCACATCTCGAGTTATAAAGATTGGCTTATATTTTGGATTTGCAGGAACAAGATATAAGCCATCTTTCATTTTTTCAACTTTTTTAACAGTTGCTTCATCTCCAATAATGGCAACACAAATGTCTCCAATTGAAACAGGCGAATCAGGATCAACAATTACAAGATCTCCGTCTTCAATATGAGCTTCAATCATACTATCCCCCTTGACCTTAAGGACAAAGGCATGTGGATGTAATCTTGGGTCGACAGGAAATGGAAGAAATCCTTGAATATCCTCAACAGCAATAGTTGGATCTCCAGCATGTACTGCACCGACAAGTGGAAATTTATTCATCACGGGAGCAACAATTTTTATTGAACGCGCCTTTCCCTCAGTTTTCACATAGCCAAGGCGTTCAAGTCTTTTAACATAATCGTAAACAGTTGCAATCGAGCGTAAACCAAGTTTTTCTTGAAGATCTCGATAAGTAGGCATAATTCCTTCACTCAATAGTTCGATTAATGCATCAAGTACCCTCTTCTGCTTGTTTGTAAGTTTTTTGTCCATTCTTTCCACCTCGTTATATTGTACGAACATTTCTTCACTTGTCAAGGTCCAAATAATATAAAAATCAATCTACTCATTTTGCAAAAATTTTACAAAAGGTAAAATTAAATATGAAATACTTCATTATATTTTTAATTATTGCTACAATTGTTTACGGATTATTCATTGAGCCAAACGTTGTAAAGATTACAATCATAAATTTTCCTTCAAGCAAAATTGAAAACTCACTCGACAATTTTACAATTGTGCAAATATCAGATCTACATCTAAAGGATTTCGGCATGAAGGAGGAGTTCATTATAAAATCACTTATTACAATAAAACCCAATATAGTTGTTTTTACCGGAGATTTTATTGATGATAAAAAGTATCTAAATTTCTTGGATCAATTTCTAAATTCATTCAGATCAAACTATGATGGTCCTGCATACGCAGTGCTTGGAAATTGGGATTATGAAAGTGCACCCAATGAAATTGAAAATCTTTTAAGAAATAACAATATTACATTACTAAAAAATGAAAATGTTTATTATTCATTCAAAGACACAAGTTTCTATATAGTAGGTATCGACGATACCATTACAGGACACTATGATCTAAACTCTGCGCTATTTAGAGTGGATTTAAGCAAATTTACTCTGGCTCTATCGCATTCTCCAGATATTGAAACAAAATTCTCTAACGATCTAAAATTTGACTTAATTTTATGTGGACATACACACGGCGGACAAATTGGTATCCCATTTATCGCAAGAAAACTTGCTCCAACATCAACAAAATACATTAAAGGTCTTTACACTACTCAACACGGATCAATTTATGTAAATCGAGGCATTGGAACATCAGTCATACCTTTTAGATTCCTTTGTCCACCAGAGCTTACAGTCATAAAACTCAAAAGCAAAAAATAAAATGGTGCGGGAGGAGGGATTTGAACCCTCACAGGTCGCCCTACTGGAACCTGAATCCAGCGCGTCTGCCGTTCCGCCACTCCCGCAAACTACTTCTCAGTAAGCACTGAGGAAATTACCATAGGTGGTTTTACGGTCTTTTTTAGTATACTCTTTACGCTTCGCTCGATTTCCTTAGATATATTACCAAAATCACCCTTCTTTGCAAAGGTTTTTACTATCCTTTCTACTTCTACTTTAATCTCACGAATTATATCACCTTCTTGACCTCTTGGTAAGACAAATCCACGAGTTTCAATATGAATTGGACGTGCAAATTCCCTATTCTTTTTTAAAAATACAATTATGAGAAGTACCCCCTTTGTTGCAAGCTCTTTCCTCTCACCAATATGAGCAAGATCAACTTCGTTTTTCACAGGAAACTTCATATTCCCTTCAACAAGTATTTCACCGGTTGAAATTCTTGGTAGTTTTCTTAACTTGTGATCAGCGAGTGCAACACCCAGTCCATTTTCAAGAAGAACTATGTTCTGAGAGGGAATCCCTTCCTCTTCACCAATTTTCTTTGCATATACAAGATGCTTATATTCACCATGAACAGGAACAAAATACTTGGGTTTTACAAGATCTATCATAAACCTTATGTCTTCTTGGGAACAGTGTCCAGAAACATGAATTCCATCTTCTTTTCTGTAATAGACAAAAGCACCTAATTTAAATAATTTGTTCACGACTTCCGAAACAAGTCTTTCATTTCCTGGAATAGGATCTGCAGAAATTATAACAATGTCTCCTTTAGTTATTTTAATACCATTATGCTCGCCATTTGAAATCCTGACAAGTCCCGACATTGGTTCACCTTGTGTACCTGTTGTGATTATTGTTATCATTTTTTTGGGTAGTGCATTAATATCTGATAACTCAACTTCAACATTATCCTTCAGCTTAAGATAGCCGAGTTTCGAAGCAATTTTTACTGATTCAATAATGCTCCTTCCATCAAATGCTACTTTCCTACCAAGTCTTTCTGAGATATCAATTACCTGTTGTATCCTGTGGATATTTGTAGAAAAAGTTGCAACGATTACTCTTCCCGGAGCTTGCTCAATTATCTTGTAAAGACTCTGGCCAACAATCGATTCAGAACCTGTGAGACCACTTTCATCAGCATTTGTTGAATCTGAAAACAAAACATCAATTCCAGATTTAGATAATTCCTCAAGTTTTTCGATATCCATTTGTCGTCCATCTATTGGAGTAGCATCAAACTTATAATCTCCTGTAAAGAATATCCTTCCTTCTTCAGTTTTAACAACAACACCAAAGCTCCCAGGTATGCTATGTGTTACAGTTAAAAATGTGAATTCAAAATTCCCAACTTTTACAGTTTGCCTTGGTTTTACAACTTCAAAATTCAAAGTGCTTTTTAACTTTGGGGGAATATTTTCCTTCACAAGTCCAAGTGTTAAGTCAGAACCTAAAATAACGGAAGGTTTAGCTTCTTCAAGCAAGAATCTTAAGCCTCCGATATGGTCAAGATGACCATGTGTTAGCACTACTCCTTTTAACTTATTTTTGTTTTTCAAAACATAATTATAATCAGGGATTATAAAGTCTACACCAAATAGATCAGGCGGTGGAAATTTAAATCCAAAATCAATAAGGGCAAGATCACCTTTATATTCAAGCAAAGTTGAATTCTTGCCAATTTCACCAATTCCGCCTAACGGAATAATTTTAAATTCATTTTTCATCTCTTGACTTCTCCTTAAAAATCATTAAAATATAAAGGCGTTGGGGCGTAGCCAAGCGGTAAGGCAACGGACTTTGGATCCGTCATCCGAAGGTTCGAATCCTTCCGCCCCAGCCATTAAAAAATATCTCTAAAATAATTTATTTCAAATTTATCTTCTAATTTAAGTATATCTAAAATTCCAATTTCGTAATCAACATTTTTACCATTGATGTAAAAATTAACCGAATTAATAATATGATTCAACTTTCTTTTGCTTACTGCCTCAACTCCACTACCAAACTCTTTACTGCTTCTCGTTTTAACCTCAATAAAATATAACTTTTTACCCTTCTTTGCAATAATGTCTATCTCACCAAACGGTGTTCTAAAATTTCGTTTAAGAATTTTAAAACCTTTTGACAAAAGGTACTTTGCTCCAACTTCCTCTCCCTCTTTACCCAAAGAGTGAGACATTGTTGATACCTCTTAAAAATTTTTTCCTATGGATTGGACAAATCCCAAAGTTTTCAATTGCCTCTATATGCTCTTTTGTCCCGTAGCCTTTATTTCTATCAAATCCATAACGAGGAAACTCCTTAGAGAAGGCAATCATAATATTGTCCCTGTATACCTTCGCAAGTATAGAAGCACAGCTTATTTCATAAATAACACTATCCCCAGAAACAATGGCCTTTTGTTTGTAAGGTAAATCAGGAATTGTTCTATTTCCATCAACTAAAATTAGAACATCTTTTGGATCTAACTTACCAAATTTACTTGTAAAACTTAAAAATAAATTATCAAGCGCTCTTTTCATTGAAAGATAAGTTGCATTCAGAATATTTAAATTGTTTATTTCTTCGCAAGATGCAACACCAATACCAAATGCAGTTGCTTTCTCTACAATTTGATTAAAAAGAAACTCTCTCTTTTTAGGGGCAAGTTTCTTACTATCGTTCACGTTATCAATTTTCTGATTAATTATTATAGCAGCAGAAACGACAGGACCTGCAAGTGGTCCACGTCCTGCTTCATCGATTCCTATCCTAAGGATGTTCCCCACTGTATGCAAGTAGGAATTGAAAATGATTTATAGGCCAATAAACAAGAATTGCTCGACCTATAATACTTGAAATCTTAATTGGACCAAAGTATCTTGAATCAAGACTAACAGACCTATTATCTCCCATAACAAATACAGAATCACTTGGAACTTTAACTGGTTCCATATCTCTCGTAGGAGAATTCAAATATGGCTCATGTAAAGGTTTATGATCAATATAAACCGTGCCATTTTTAATAGAAATTGTCTCACCTGGAAGACCAATAACTCTCTTTATGTATCTATCGTTTGGACTATTTGGGGGGATAAAAACAACAACATCCCCCCTATGAGGTTTCGAAAATCTATATGTAACCTTTTCTACAAGTACAAGATCCCCCGGCTCAAGTGTTGCAACCATCGAAGTCATCTGAACCCTAAAGGGTTGAATAACATAAGTTCTAAGTAAAAAAGAAATTAAAAATGCAATTAATATTAAAATAATCCAACTACGAAGTTCTTTATTAAAGTCACTCATTTATTGCTCAGTCTTTTCCTCGTTTATACTTTGAGTGGGTTCTTCTTTACTTGCTGTTTCAATTTTCTCTTTTACATTCTGTGCTTTTCCAAGTCGCTCTCTAAGGTAATAAAGCTTTGCTCTTCTTACATCACCTTTTCTTTTAACTTCGATCTTCTTTATAAGAGGAGAATGTAAGGGGAATACTCTTTCTACTCCAACACCATAAGAAACTTTTCTAACTGTGAATGTCTCATTAATGCCGCCGCCTCTTTTGGCAATAACGATTCCTTCAAAGACCTGGACTCTTTCTTTTCCGCCTTCTTTAACAATTGTATGAACTCGAACAGTATCACCAACATTAAAATTAGGCCTTTCTTTCAAATATTCCTTCTCAACTTCCTTCAAAATTTCCTTCATATAAATCAACCCCTTTCACATTTTCAAATATACCAAAATATTATACAGATTTCAAATACTTTTGCAACAAATTTTTGAAAATTTTGTTATAATATCCATAAAATGCTTTTTGGAGGTTACATGGAAAAGAAAACTGGTTTATGGGTTAATTTGAGTTTATTTTTGCTTTTTCTTGTATGGGCAAACTCATATACTTTCATTAAAATTGCAGAAAGACAACTTGAACCTATTTCACTTGTAATCGCAAGGTTTTTTATAATCTTCCCTTTTCTGTTTTTGTTTAAAGACTTTTATACTGGTATTAAAAAGATTCAATCGATTAATGATTTTCTCAAAATATTACTTGTGGGGCTACTTATTGTGCCAGCATATCACATATTTTTAAACACAGCTGAAACAATGATAAACGCATCTGTTGCAGCTCTTGTTGCAGGGTTTAGTCCTGTTATTACAGGAGTGCTTTCTTCAATTATTCTCAGAGAAAAACTTGAACAAAAAAGGATAATTGGATTAATAATTTCTCTTGTGGGAGTTATAACGCTTACATACGGTATTTCCCATAAATTTGAAATAAAAAATTCATTTGGAGTTTTATTAAGTTTAACGTCTGTAACCTCATGGGCACTTGCAACAGTAACTTCAAAATCCCTATACAATAAGTTCAAGCCAATAGAAGTAAATACATTAGGACTATTCTTCGGAACATTAGCGCTTATTCCTTTTGTT
This sequence comes from Caldisericum sp., assembly GCF_049967455.1. NCBI lineage: Bacteria > Pseudomonadati > Caldisericota > Caldisericia > Caldisericales > Caldisericaceae > Caldisericum > Caldisericum sp. The sequence continues at coordinate 154,559 of NZ_JBMFSR010000001.1, forward strand.
AAAGCTAGATATATTAAACAAATATTGACCATGAATTCGCAAACACTGATTGCTGTTCTGTATTTGGGAGTGTTATGCATTCTTATAGGCTATGCAGTCTGGTTTAAGGCACTAGAATATAAAGAGGCTTCGACAACCGCAACATTTATATATTTGAACCCCATAATTGGAAGTATAAGTGGTATTATCTTTTTAAAAGAGCCAATGAACATTGTTATGATAATTGGAGGAATTACAATTATTCTTGGTCTTTTCTTTGTAAATCCATTAAAAATGGAAATCAAAAGACAAGAGTCTTTTGAAAACAAATAAAAGAATCACTTTTAGATTTAAGAATGTATGTTAGGTGTTAAAAAGGTTAATATTTAACTATTTATAATTCTTGAATGTTTCTCAAAGTATCTAGTAGCATAGGTAATAAGATAGAGGAACATAACTTTTAAAAATAATCTCAGGTATTGGTAAAAGGTATGTGGGGAAGTGCTGATTTTTCTTTCGTTATTATACTCATCAAAATGAGGAAAAATCACCATATTTTGAGGGGGCAACAACCCCCCTCAATACTCCCCCGAAACAGAGGAGATTCCTCGTGGCTACGCCACTTCGGAATGACACGGAAAAATCGGCTTCAGAATGACACAACGAGTCATTTCGACGAACGTAGTGAGGAGAAATCTCCTCTTTTTGGGGAAGTTCGAAGGGGGACTTTTACCCCTTCGATTAATAGAAATCTCCTCTTTTTGGGGAAGTTTAAGGGGAGACTTGTAAATCTCTCCAATATAAACAGAGGAGATATCTCGCTTCGCTCGATATGACAACCATTTTGAGGGGGCAACACACCTCCCCCTCAAAACTCCCCCAAAACTGAGGAGATATTCCTCAGGCTCAAGCCTTCGGAATGACAAACATTTTGAGGGGGAGAATCGCAAGTCCCCCTCTAATTAGGGTATCCCTCCCAGAACTCTACCCGAAAAATTCCTTTTACTTTAGGGCAATACTTAAATAAAAAATAGGCGGGTAAATCCCGCCATAAACGATTTTAAAATCATCAAAAATATTTACTAAATCACATTTTACTTTTATAAATTACTGATTTGATAATTTAAAATAGGTTGCACCAATCTCCTTCAACTTATCATAATTTGGCACAACATAAGAAATTCCATCAATCATTTGAGGAACACCAGGAAAATTTACAATCTGTAAATCCTTGCTTGTAAGATCCTTATAGGTAAGACCAATTTTGGTAATCTGTGCAACAGTCAAGTTAGTATCAACTGCGTTTCCAATTTCTTGTGCAATTTGAGGAAGTTTAAAGATATTACGTATATCCTTAGTTTGGTCAATAATTGCTTTTATAAGTTCTTGTTGCCTCTCAACTCGACCATGAATATTACCTTCCTCGTCAACTCCAAAGTCTCCCCATTGGTCATACCTAAATCTTGCATATTCAAGTGCCTTGACGCCATCAAGATGTTGCACTCCCGGATTTAAATCTATTTTTACATCACCTGCCCAGGAGTGATAATGCATTGGCTCTTTTACATCGATAGTAACACCACCAATTGCATCAATTACCTTTGCAAATCCTTCAAAATTAACAATTACATAATACGGGATATCTTTACTATCAATACCAAGAAGATTTGCAACAGTTTTAATCGAAAGATCTACACCACCATCGTCAAAATAATCAGAATTAAACGAGGAGTTAATCTTATCATATCCATGCCCTGGGACTAACACTCTTGAATCTCTTGGAATTGAAAGCAAAGTTACCTTTTTATTCACAGGATCAAGGTGAACAAGAATCATTACATCAGAGCGACCTGCTTCATTTTTGGTCCGCCTATCAGTCCCTAAAATGAGAATGTTTGTTGGCTTTGAAGTATCAAGCGGAATTTCTCCTTTTGAGTGTTCATTAATTAAACTCAAATTTTTTGCCGTAATATAAACATAATACCCCAAAACCGATAAAAACGCTACCAGTACTACAATTATAATCTGCTTTATAATTTTTTTTGTATTTACATCCATCTTTTCAAACTTCCTTTCAATCAAAAAATGCTGCTAAAATTATTACAAGTATTATTATAATCAAAAATTTTAAGAAAATTATGAATTTTCTCACTTTAAAATTAATTTAACAATATATGGTCCAAACAAAAGAGAAATTGTAGTCATTAACTTAATTAAAATATTAATTGATGGACCTGCTGTATCCTTTAGAGGATCACCAACTGTATCTCCCACAACACTTGCCCTGTGTGCTTCAGAACCTTTGCCTCCAAAGTTTCCTTGCTCAATGTATTTCTTTGCATTATCCCAAGAAGCCCCAGCGTTTGCCATATAAATTGCAATTATAACGCCAGACAGAACTGCCCCTGCAAGAAGCCCACCTGTAAATTCTTTTCCGTAAGACATAAAAATGATTAAACCCGCAAAAGGAGAAATAACCGCAATTAAAGACGGAAGAATCATACTTTTTAAAGCACCTTTAGTTGATATTGCAACACACTTTTTATAATCAGGATCTGCCTTACCAGAAATTAGTCCGGGGATTTCTCTAAATTGTCTTCTCACTTCCTCTACCATATAACCTGCCGTTCTTGAAACAGCCATAATTGCAAGTGCAGAAAACAAAAACGGAAGTGAAGTTCCTACAAACATTCCTGAAATTGTATAAGGAGACATTATATCAAGCGAGGACATACCCATCGTCTGAATGTATGAGGAGAAAAGTGCAAGAGCGGTTAACGCTGCAGAACCAATTGCAAAACCTTTTCCCATTGCAGCAGTTGTATTTCCAAGAGCATCTAAGGTATCGGTCCTTCCTCTTACTTCGTGCGGAAGATGCGACATCTCAGCAATACCACCTGCATTATCTGCAATAGGTCCGTATGCATCAACGCTAAGGCTTATCCCAAGAGTTGCAAGCATTCCTAAACCAGCAAGAGCAATTCCAAAAAGCCCACTAAAGTGATATGAAATAATAATTCCTATTGCAATAAGAAGAAGGGGTATAAATGTACTTTCCATACCAACTGCCATTCCAGAAAGAATTGTTGTTGCAGCACCGCCTTCGGAGGCAGATTTTGCAATTTCAATAATTGGTTTTGAGCTTGTGTAATATTGGGTTATAAAACCAATTGCAAGTCCAATGAGAAGACCCGTTATTATTGACACAAAATAGCTAATACCGTTTGGGATATCTTTTGAAACAAAATAAAAGATTATAATTGCAATAATATTTGCAATGACAGAACCAAGATTTAGTGCTTTTTGAGGCTCAATATTAAGCTTGGAAGCAATAAGTGAAGAAGCTACCCCAATGATTGACGAAAGAATACCATAACCCACAATAAGATATATGTAAGTTGCTGCATTATTTCCAAGTGCAAGAACTCCAAGAATTATTGCAGCAGTAATTGAACCTACATAAGATTCATACAAATCAGCCCCCATTCCTGCAATATCTCCAACATTGTCGCCAACATTATCCGCAATGACTGCAGGATTTCTTGGGTCATCTTCTGGAATGCCTGCTTCAACTTTTCCAACCAAGTCTGCACCAACATCTGCAGCTTTCGTGTATATACCCCCACCCACACGTGCAAACAATGCAACAAAACTTGCACCAATTGAATAACCTGTTACTGCAACAAGTGGGCTAATCCCTGGAAAATACTTTGATGAGACTAAATATGTTATAAGAGATCCTATTATTCCAAGCCCTGTCACCGTTAGTCCCATTACAGAGCCACCTGAAAATGCAACAAACAAAGCTTCGCCTGTGCTTTTCATTGCGGCATTTGTTGTCCTCACGCTTGCCCTTGTTGCAATATACATACCAAAAAATCCCGAAAGCGTTGAGAATATCGTTCCAAGGACAAAAAATATAGCAACATAGGGAGAAATAACAACGCCAATAACAATTGCAAAGACTACAACCCAAAGATACATTGTTTTGTATTCTTCAAGAAGAAACGCAAGAGCACCATCTTGGATTGCCTTTGCGATTTTTTTCATTCGTTCGGTTCCTTGATCACGCTTAAGGATTGAGATTGATAAAATGACTGCAACCACAAGTGATAACACCCCAAAGATCCCTGCAAGAAAAATTCCCATTTTCGCCTCCTTCTTATTCTATCTTATGGAGCCGGCGATCTGATTTGAACAGACGACCCGCTCATTACGAGTGAGCTGCTCTACCACTGAGCTACGCCGGCACCAAATATAACCTAAAATAAAAATGGAGCGGAAGACGGGATTCGAACCCGCGACAGCTGCCTTGGCAAGGCAGTGCTCTACCCCTGAGCTACTCCCGCTTTTTTCATCATCTTCATAAAATTGGCGGGATCGATGGGATTCGAACCCACGGTCTCCGGCGTGACAGGCCAGCGTGTTAGACCACTACACCACGACCCCGCTAAATGTATTATATTTAAACTTACAATTTTTTGCAATATCCCAAGTGGTGGGCGAAACAGGATTCGAACCTGTGACCCCTTCCGTGTGAGGGAAGTGCTCTACCGCTGAGCCATCCGCCCACAACCCACCATAAAAAATGGTGCCCTCGAGGAGAGTCGAACTCCTATCGCCGCCTTGAAAGGGCGGTGTCCTAACCGTTAGACTACGAGGGCTCTGGTGAGCCGTGCAGGATTCGAACCTGCGACACCCGGCTTAAAAGGCCGGTGCTCTGCCTACTGAGCTAACGGCCCCCATAGGGGTATAGCAATAATATAATACAGAAATATTAATTTCTGTCAAGTGGCAAATTAATACTCTTCAGCTCTTTCAACAAACTTTGTGTATTCCTGAAGGAATTGAAGACGTGCACTTCCCTGAGGTCCGTTTCTCTGCTTTGCAACAATGAGTTCTATTTCCTCTTTATTGTCTTCATCTGGCACATGGAGGAATATAACAACATCTGCATCTTGCTCAATTGAACCTGATTCTCTTAAATCAGATAGAACTGGGCGTTTATCTTCACGTTTCTCAACAGCCCTACTTAACTGGGAAAGCACAACCAGTGGAATATCGAGTTCCCTTGCAAGATTTTTAAGACCACGTGTTATTTGTGATATTTCAAGCACTCTATTTTCAACTTTTTGCTCAGATCGAATTAATTGAAGATAATCTATAAAAATAACCTCAACTTTTGCTTCAATTTTTAGTCTCCTTGACTTTGTCCTTATGTCATTAAGCGTTACATCAGGTGAGTCATCAATATAGATTGGTGCTTCATAAAGGTTAGAGTATGCTTCGGTTAACTTCGGCCAATCCTCATCTCTAAGATAACCCGTCTTTAACCTCATCATATCAACTTTTGCCTCAGCTGCTAACATCCTCTCTATAAGTTGCTCTTTCGACATTTCAAGTGAGAAAAAACCAACAGGTTTTCCTGATTTTATTGCAATATGTTCTGTTATGTTAAGCGCAAGAGAAGTTTTTCCTATACTTGGGCGAGCTGCAATTATAATAAGGTCTGATTTTTGAAATCCGCTTGTAATTTTATCAAGGGATGGAAAGCCACTCGGTATTCCAGAAAGCCCTAACCTTTTTTTATGCCTGTTTTCAATTTCTGAAAAGTGCTCATGAAGAAAATCTCTTACCCTAAGAAAATACGATTGGGATTTCCTCTGTGATATGTTAAAAATTTTTTGCTCTGCAAGATTTAAAACTTCATCTATATCCATTGACTCATTAAAACCAAGTTCAGAAATCTCAGCCCCAGCCTTAATAAGCTCCCTTAAAAGTGCCTTCGTCTTTACAATCTTTGCATAGTATTCAACATTTGCTGCATTTGGAACAGATGATGCAACTTGCATAATGTAAGTTGTTCCACCAACAAAATCGAGTTTGTCCATAGATTTAAGCTTATCTGTAACAGAAACAATATCTATGGGAACATTTTCAGTTGTTAATTCAAAAATTGCCCTCATTATCTCTTCATGCTCAGGGCGATAAAAATCCTCGGGGCGCAAAATTTCAAGCACTTTAAGGACTGCTTCATCATCAATAAGCATTGAGCCAATTACTGACTGCTCTGCTTCGATACTATAAGGGGGCAACCTCTTGATTTCTTCAGCCATTATTCTTTTTCAACTTTTACTTTTAACTCTGCTTGAATTTCTTTATAAAGTTTTACAGGAATCTTATATTCACCGAGCTTTTTAATGGGAGTATCTAAGACAATCCTCTTTTTATCGATTTCAAGACCAAATACCTTTTTAATTTTATCTTCAATATCCTGAGCGGTTATCGAGCCAAAGAGTTTATCTCCTGCTCCTGCATTTACCTTAAAAACAAGTTCCTTTGATTCTAAAATTTCTTTGTCATTTTTTGCCTGTGTAATCCTTCGCTCTTCAATATTTTTTCCGACATCTACAATTGTCTCTGCGGTATCATCGTCGACAATTTTTGCAAGACCCTTAGGAACCAAATAATTAAGAGCATAGCCCTTTGAAACAGCGACTATGCTCTTTGCGTTTCCTAAGCCCTTTACATTCTGTAATAAAAGGACTTTAACTTTCATTATCTTACACTCTTACGAAGGGCAAAAGTGCCATTATACGAGCACGCTTAATAGCTCTTGCAAGTTCTCTTTGGTGTTTTGCACAAAGCCCCGTATTTCTCCTTGGAAGAATTTTACCCTTCTCGCTTATGAATTTTGAAAGTTTAGCAACATCTTTATAATCTATCTCTTCGTTCCTTGCACAAAAAACACAAACTTTTTTCTTCTGTCTAAAGAAATATCCCTTTTTTGCAACTTTTTTTGGTGTTTCCATCTTTGCCTCCTCTATGCAAATGGTACATCAGGTTCTGACTCATCAGTAGCCTCTTCAAGTTCAATTTCCTTTGCGCCCTTTGCTACGATGAGTTTTATATCTCTTGCAACAATTTCTGTTGCATATCTTTTGTTTCCATCCACTTCGTATTCACGAATTCGAAGTCTACCTTCAACAAAAATAAGATCGCCTTTTTTCATAGTCTTCTCAACCTTATCTGCAAGCCTATTCCAAGCAACGATCGTTATAAATGATGTTTCTTCCTGCCAATTTGTCGGATCCTGCTTGCCTCTGTATTTTAAGTTTACGGCAATCCTAAATTGGGCAACTTCATTACCCGTTGGAGTATAACGGATATCAGGATCTGCAACAAGACGCCCAGTTAAAAAAACTCTATTTACATCAGACATTTTCTTGTACCTCTTCGGGTTCACCGGCTTGTTCTTCTTTTACTTCGGGTTCTTTTGGAGCGGACTCAACTTCTTTCTCAACTTTCTTTACAATCATTGCTCTCAAAAAACCATCAGTAACCCTAAAGAAATAGTAGAGATCCTTTACGGCACTTGCAGGAAGATTAACATAAGCAAGATAATAATAACCTCTATCCTGCTTTAAGATTGGGTAAGCAAGGGTCTTTAAACCCCATTCACTTTCACTTTTTAAACTTCCACCGTTTCTTTCAACAAATTCGTGGAATTTTGATACAAGCGCTGCTCTTTCTTCATCTGAAAGATTAGCGCTTACAATGTAAAGCACTTCGTAGTAATTCATCTTTTACCTCCTGGACATTAAATTTATGCCTTGTAGGGCAATCCCTACAAGGAAGGTATTCCATACCAAAACTATTATACAGATTTTGATATGTTAATCAAGTATAAGGAGAGAAGAAGATTAAATTGAGTTGCGTTTAACTTTCCAAATTAGGATAATCTATACAAAAATCTATAAACACTTCTTTCTTATTTGCAAACTTATTACCTCCCACGTCCCTCGCAATACCCCCCAAAAATAAATACTGTTTTTAGGGGAAAGTTCAATGGGGGATTTGCCCCCTTCCATCAATTGTCATTTCGACGAACGTAGCGAGGAGAAATCTCCTCTTTTGGGGAAGTTCGAAGGTAGATATGCCCTCTTCCAATGATTGTCACTTCGAAGGAGCATAAGCGACTGAG